>JASJDT010000115.1 GCA_030065655.1 Desulfocapsaceae bacterium
GCAGGAACACCAAGGGCAATTATAAGTTGAAGTTGCAGATGTTCCGGAAAATCATACAGGTCTTGCAGCTTAGGAGAAAACGCACCGATTCGACAACCACCCAGAATATGTTGCTTGGTGCTACCGCTTCAGGCTTGGGTGGTTGTCGAATCGGTGCGTTTTCTCCTAAGCTGCAAGACCTGTATGATTTTCCGGAACATCTGCAACTTCAACTTATAATTGCCCTTGGTGTTCCTGCAGAAAAAGTGGTTATGGAGAGTTGCAACGGAGATGATATTAAATACTGGCGAGATGACGATTCCATCCATCATGTACCCAAGCGTAGACTTGAAGACATTCTGTTAAGTAGCACCATAAAATTATAAAACCAAACGATGTCAATTGACGTAATAGTAACTGCGATATTGCCATATCTTCAGGTACTCGCAGTAGTTTCTCTATGTACCTTTTTCCTGAGTTTAATCCTTATCCCCTGGTACATTGGCCGTCTGTCTGTTGATTATTTCTACATCCTCAAACAGCAATTACCAGATAGACGGCCGCGAAGTAGTCTTGCTGTACTTATTATACGAAACTTCTTTGGCTCTATTCTGCTGATAGCAGGTATTCTCATGCTTTTCCTTCCTGGCCAGGGAATATTGACGATCTTAATTAGTTTGCTTTGCATGGCTTTTCCTGGGAAATATCAATTTGTTCTCTATCTAATCAGCCGGCAGTCAGTGCAAAGGAGTCTCGATTGGATTCGTAAAAAATTGCAACGCTCACCCTTCCGTTGGTAAAAATGAGATCTTTTCTTGATTAGACAAAAAGAAACCTTCATACTTTCATTTTTTTACGCTATACTCACGACAAATTCCGGAAAACTGTAATTATACTTCCGTGAAGAATTGATTCCTCGTGTACCTTGGCGAAAATGTACTAGCAATCGAAGATTTAATCGACTTAAGATGCTGTCATATCTCGCATCCACGATAAAGCATTAGTAGGTTACACGAACGTTTCAAAATCTGGAGAGAAAGGCAATTCAAGCAAGCTTGTATATATTGCCCGAAGAGATGAAGCAGATGAAGAAGATTACCGCGACAGAAAAAGAGCTCAGTAGGCTTGTTACCAATCAAAAAGCCTTCCTCGATGCCATCCCTCAACCGGTCTTGATTATTAACGGGACAAAATCCATAGAGTTCATGAACTCTGGAGCGAAGAAATTTTTTGCTAATAAAATCGCAACTTCAAAGGAATGTGAGCAAAAAAGTTCTGAATTTTTTTGTAGATTGCTCAGCTCTTTTTCTTCAATGGAGAAAGACAATCCAGGCCAGCCTCCATATCAAACCTATTTTGAAAACTATCATATGGAGTATGTGTTTGCTCCGTTTTTGGGATATCGAGGCAGTGAACTACAATGGCTGATACTCAGAGATATTTCTGAGCGAAAGAAGCAGGAGGATGAACTCTCCGTATTTCATAACAATATTGAGCTTATTCTTTCCCAGAAAATTAACAAACTTAAGGAAAGCGAAAAAATTCGCCAACAGCTTTCCGAACAGCTTATTTATCTCAAATCACAGATAGCCGATCTCTCCAGCGACGACCCTATGATTGGTTCCAGTAAGCCCATGAGTGAACTGAGAGAGATGATCAGCCAGGTTGCCCAATCGGATGCCACGATTCTTATAACGGGAGAGTCTGGAACAGGAAAGGAACTCGTTGCCAACCTCATTAGGGAAAGCAGTAGCAGGCAGAAAAAACCGTTTTTAAAAATCAATTGCAATACGATTAATGATTCATTGCTGGAAAGTGATCTTTTTGGCTATGAAAGAGGGGCCTTCACCGGAGCGCAAACAAAAACTAAAGGCAAGTTTGAGGTAGTTACCGATGGAACAATCTTTCTCGATGAAATCGGTGATATCAGTGAACGGATGCAGGCAGCCCTTTTGCGAGTCCTGCAAAATGGAGAAATTTTTCGTGTTGGCGGAAATTCGCCTATCTCCATAGACGTTCGCATCATTGCTGCAACCAATAAAAACCTCGCTGAAGCTGTCGAGCAGGGGCGCTTTCGCCTCGATCTTTTCTACCGCTTAAATATTATCAACATATCTATTCCGCCGCTGCGCGAGCGTAAGGAAGACATTGAGGATCTGGTAGCCCATTTTATCAGAAAATACCGTCTTGCCTTTAAAAAGGAAGTCGACTTCGTACCCAGACCCGTCATCGACAAGCTCAAACGACACCATTGGCCTGGCAATGTAAGGGAGCTTGAGAATGTTATCCAACGCGCTGTTCTCATGGCAAAATCAAATATTATCACTGAACAGGAAATATTCTTTGATACGCTCCCACAGAACGGAGATCAGGATAATCGTATTTCGCTTTCCAGCGACTATGATGGTGCTCCATTAAAATCGGTTCTCGCTGAAGTTGAAAAAGAAATTATTAGTAATTCCCTTAAGAAACATCATGGCAATGTGGCTGAATCGGCAAAAGAACTCAAAGTGGGCAAGACAGCTTTTTATGACAAATTGAAGCGTTTTGGAATTTCCACAAAAGATCATCGTTAACTTCATAAAGGCACGATTTTTGCATAAACTTTGAAGAATATTGAACTTTTTATCTTCTCCGGGTCGCTCTCTCATATATTTACGGATGTATCATGAAAAAGAATCACCCTAGCGCCAGTTTACGTAATTGCCCATACTGGCTTGCAAAAAGCCGAAAATGCCTCATTAGCCGCCAAGGATTATTTATACCACTGGAAAGTCATATTTCAAATTATTGTACAACATTGCGTCACACTCATTGCCGATTGTACGTTGACGAGCTATTTGTGCAACAATCAAGCAGCAGAGTATCGAAACTCAATCGTCGAAAATATAATCGTTTTCCCTCGGGCCACCAACTTACCTTGCAACAGGTTACCGGTGCAAACTCCCGCCGCCAAGCTTCCCTTAAAACAGTCTATACAACCAATGAGAGCGCCGGCGGATTACAGATACGAACCCAATCGCCGCTTTTCAACGGCTCCCTGGTTTCCTTCTCCTATAAATCATCGGCTGGTTCTGCTCAGCAAAAAAAGCTGGCAAGAGTAATGTGGTGTAGATACCAGAAAGACACCTTGGTATACCTCGCTGGACTGTCATTCCAAAAAGACGGAAAAAGTGACGATACCTCATCTAAAACGGGCTGATTGAATCGCAACATATTTTAAGGAACTAATCCTCACCACTCGCGACCTTCCTTCTTGTCAACCAGATCAATAGAAGAACGGGAACTCCCATGGTTGCCGTCAGCAGAAAAAAGTTGTTATAGCCGAAATTAGTCACAATCGTTCCTGAATAACCTCCGAATAATTTGGGAAACAAGGTCATAAGTGATGAAAATAAAGCATACTGGACGGCCGTAAATGAGATGTTTGTCAGACTGGACAGAAAGGCGACAAAGGCGGTAGCTGCCAGACCACCACTGAGATTATCCACTGCGATAACGACGGTAAGCAAGGCAATATCTGACCCACTATCGGCAAGGAGCATGAAGAGGAGATTAGTACCTGCCGACAACAACGCTCCTAAAAATAGGATTGCGTACACGCCATAACGAAGGGTCAACATCCCACCAAGAAATCCCCCCAGGATAGTCATGCCAACGCCATACAACTTAGTAATGCCGGCTATGACATTTTTGCTGAAACCAAGATCTACATAGAAAACATTGGAAACTACCCCTAAAACTATGTCTGAGACACGATAGAATCCAATCAACGATAAGATCAATATCGCTGTTTTCACCCCATATCTAGTGAAGAATTCCCGAATTGGTTCAACGTAGGTTTCAACAACCATGACTTCTTCGGCGACATCTAGTTTCACAAGAACAAAAACGGTAAAAGCCGCACTCAAAATTGCTAAAGCAAGCCTCAGGGTCTCGGAGAAGAATCCGGCCAGATTAACGCCATTCCACAACATTCCTGACAGGCTCTGTTTCAAGGTAAAAAAAATGCCGCCACTATAGAAAAACGATGTGCAAAAAACGGTGCATGCTGCCAGAAAGACAAAAAACAAGCGCAGATATTGCTCTGATGAATATCTATAAATAGCAGGGTCCCTGTTTTGCTCAGGCTCCGGGATAAGTAAAGTGGTAAAGACACCAATCAACATTGTACCGGCAATCACCTGATACGTTGATTGCCAAGCTGAATAAACATACACCTCACTGGTCGTTCCGAAGAATGAAGCGATGAACAATGATCCCGCTCCCGCAACCACCATGCCAATACGGTATCCGGCAATATATGTGGCTGAAAGAAGCGCTTGAAAGGATTCGTCTATACACTCGATCCTATAGGCATCAATAACTATATCTTGAGTTGCTGAAGAAAAACCTAGCAACACGGCGGAAAGCGCCATCAAGGTAAGGGCTTTTTCACTTGCGGCCGGGTCAACGGATGCCATACAGACAATAGCAGCAATGATAAGTGATTGAGAGACGAGCATCCAGGCTCTTCTCCTGCCTAAAAGGTTCGTTAAAAACGGTAGTGGTAATTTGTCAATAAGTGGGGCCCAAACAAATTTAAAGGAATAGCCCAGTGCAGCCCAACTGAAAAAAGTGACCGCCGATCTGCCTACACCAGCCTCCGTCAACCATACAGAAAGAGTTGAAAAAATGAGCAGAATTGGAATTCCAGCCGAAAAACCCAAAAACAACATGGTGATTACTCGCGGATGGGTCCAAGTGCGTATTATCTGTCCCCATGAACGTTTTTCGGATGCGGAACTCCCCATTCTTGTCTTTTCCTCATTTACGAATTAAGGTGTCCAATCAAATGGATATTGATTATGAAACAAACACCAGCGGTACAATCTTGATCTTCGGACGGTTTGAGTTGATTACCATCGCATGGTAATCTTATTATAAAAATGTACAACAACCTTTCCTCAAAGGAATACTATCTACACCATGGCGATACAAATATATAATACATTGACCCGAAAGAAGGAAACTTTTACTCCTCTAGAGCCAGGACACGTAAAACTATACGTCTGCGGCATTACCTCCTATGATTATTGTCATATTGGGCATGCTCGCTCAGCGCTTGTCTTTGATATGATTGTCTCGTATTTTCGTTATCGGCAATACAAGGTAACTTATATTCGTAATTTCACCGACATCGACGATAAAATTATCAACCGTGCCGCTGAACAGGATACCACTCCCGAGAAACTGGCTAATCGTTTTATCGATGAATTTTATGTTGACATGGACAAGCTGGGAATCGCCCGACCCACGCTTGAACCCAAGGCGACTGAAAACATTGAGGAGATGATTCAGTTCATCTCTGAACTCATTGATAAGGGAATGGCTTATCAGTCCGGCAACGACGTGTACTATTCTGTGGATAGCTTTGCCGATTATGGCAAGCTTTCCGGCAGAAATCTCGAAGACATGCAGGCCGGGGCAAGAATATCGGTAAATGAGCAGAAAACCAATCCCATGGACTTTGTTCTCTGGAAGGGTTCCAAGCCCGGAGAACCTCAATGGGATAGTCCCTGGGGGCCAGGGAGACCTGGCTGGCATATTGAGTGTTCTGCTATGAGTAAGAAGTTTTTGGGAGAAACCTTCGATATCCACGGTGGCGGACAGGATCTTATCTTTCCCCACCATGAAAATGAACTGGCACAGAGTGAAGGGGCCAATGAAAGACCCTTTGTAAACACTTGGATTCATCATGGTTTCGTCACCATTAAAGATGAAAAAATGTCAAAATCGCTCGGTAATTTTCTCACCATCCGCGATATCACCGCAAACTATCATCCCGAGGAACTTCGCTTTTTCGTCTTTTCCACCCAGTATAGAAATCCCCTCGATTTTTCCGAAAACGCAATGCAGGATGCAATTTCAGGATTGACCAGACTCTATGAAGCAGTCGCCGCCATTGAACAACTCGAGGACGGATCTCCCGATTTAGACTCTATGATTACTGAAAAGGAGAAGGTGAAGCTAGCAAATATCGAAGAGCGATTTGTCAAGGCGATGGATAATGACTTCAATACTGCCCAAGCCCAGGGTGTCTTATTCGATACCATTAAGGTCTTGAACAAAGTACGGCGAAATCTGCCAGCAAATCCAGCTTCTGGCGACATAACCCTCTTAAAGACTGCCGTGGCCAAGCTCAAACAACTTGCCGGTATCATGGGCCTTCTCAGAGAAGATGCCGACTCTTTTCTCACCCGAAAAAAAGCTGAAATGCTTGCCGGTCTTGACATAGATGAATATACCATTAATCGAATGATCGAGGAAAGATATGCTGCTAGAGCAGCAAAAGACTGGGCGAAAAGTGACGAGATACGTGATACCCTGTTGCAAAACAATATAGAACTCAAAGACAGCGCGGAAGGCACGACTTGGACAGTAAAACGATTAACCCAATAACGATGGTATAGCCATGAGTAGATTACCAGCCGTTGCTGACCGATTCTACCCAGGTAATAAAGACGCACTGGATAAAGTGGTCAACGACCTGTTGATAAAACATCATTGTACCCAGAAAAAAAAGGCTATTGCCGTCGTTTCTCCACATGCAGGATATATTTATTCAGGAGGAGTCTGTGCCGAAACCCTGAATAGTATAATTATTCCGGAAACGGTCATGATACTCGGCCCTAATCACCATGGCCGAGGTGCTTCCATCGCCTTGTCTCGCACTCCCTGGCAAATGCCGTCTGGAACTGTCCAGATCGATGAAGAGTTGGCTGAATTGTTGCTTGAAATTGACCAAGAAATCAAAGTGAATGAGGCGGCCCATCAGTTCGAACATTCTCTTGAGGTACAGGTTCCTTTTCTACAGGCCCTGCAGGAGAACCTACGGATTGTTCCATTAGCCTTATCCCATCTTTCTTTCAATGAATGTGAAACGCTTGGCGAGAGCCTGGCTGTAGCAATACGTCGTTTTGATAAACCTGTTTTGGTTCTCGCCTCAAGTGATATGAACCACTTTGATTCCAGAGAAATAGGTTCAAAAAAGGACAAACTGGTACTTGCTGAGCTTGTGAATCTTCAGCCGCAAGCTCTGTACTCTACAGTTGCCCAAAATAATATTTCCATGTGCGGTGTTATCCCGGTCACTATTGCACTTCAGGTATCCTTGCATCTTGGGGCTAGCATCGCTGAGTTAATAAGGTATACTGATTCAGGGGATGTTTCCGGTGATATCGACCAGGTGGTGGGCTACGCCGGCGCTATCCTGTACCGGAGCTGAAGATAGATTTTTCCTTGACACGATTTCCGTTTTTTCCTTATAAAACCACCCTCACCGATAAAGAGCCTGGGGAATGGTCTAATGGCAAGAGGGCGTTCTCTGACTCCGCTTATCGGGGTTCGAATCACTGTCCCCCAGCCAGCTGTTTATCATCTTCATTATTTTGTTTATTTGTTCTGGACTTATCACTTTTCATAAATCTATTTGGTCAAGGATGGCCTGCATATGGTGCATATGTGAGCCATGCCAATAGATAGTCTGGCAATGCTCGCAGCGCTTGAATATCGTGTAATATTTCTTCGTTAGTGGTTCAAGAAGATGTTCGATATCCTCTTTAGCAACAGATTTAAGGAGGCCGTTGCAGTTTAGACATCTGCTGAATGGCTGAAAATGAGATTTTAGCCGGAATCTGCTGACTACCTCATTGAATTGCTCAATATGATCCTCAGAGCATAATAGCTGCCCGTAAATCACTGTTGAGCACTTCAACAATTGACGATTTCTAGTGAGGAGAACCCTGGCTTGCTCAGTGGCCAACATACCGATATCTATAAGATCATACTCAGGTACAATGGTTGTGTTAATTCCAGCAATTCGCAGGTTTCTAGCCAGCTTTAAGGCATTAATATCAACCATGAACCTGTCAAAGTCCCAATGCTCCCGCCATAAAGGACTTGGCAGTGATGCCAAAACCCTGTCAGTCATGGGATAGACATGGATTTCCACCTCTTTGCTGGGAATATAATCAAAGTCGGCTTCTTGGCCTTGTACAATTAGTTTGCCAACTTCGGTATGGGGAATGTTTAGAGATTCAATTATATCCTTTATAGAGGCTCGTCGTGTCAACGCATATTGAACAATTCCCTGACGATAAACTTTTTTGAGCAAGTCAATTAAATTACCATAAAATGTCAAGGTAACCATTGATTCTGAAATCATATTAGCTCTTCAAAGCAGATAAAGAAAAGCTCTAGTTATCTGCAGTCGTAATACTTGGCCTCGATAGAAATATTATATATCCTCTATCGAAAATTTTGCATTCAAGGTTGCAATTATTGTACAGCGATTAAAGTCTGCGTTAAGGAGTTTGCAAATGGAGAGCCAATTTTGTCAATCATAACAATCTCGAAAGAAACCAAAACGATTAACCGGGTTCACGGTTAATCTATGGGAAAGCAACCCGAAAGCAGATAACAAAGACTCTTATAAATCCGCCCAAAAAATGACAACAAGCTTTTCACCTAGACAAATTATTGGTAAAAAAGATATTAAAATACTACGGGAATGGCCTGATCGGTTATTTTCGTAATCACCGCCTCTGCTGTTCATGTGACGAACTGGCCTTCTTCCGGCAGCAGAGGCGTCTTTTTTAATGTGCTTGGAGATTCCCATGAAAACAGGAAAAGGAAATACCGACCATTGTGAGGAAAATAAAACCATAGACCAGGAAGCCATTCTCAAGATTACCAAAGAGATAGCGGTAAAATTTATTGAAATGGGACGCATAACACCTGCCACTTTTGATGAAACCTTCAAGAATATAAACAAAACCATCCGTGAAACCGTTGACAAGGGATAGGTAAGATGCTCAACCCACAACTGAATTATTCCCCGCAATCTCCCAAAACCATCCATATAATGGGGATCTGCGGAACCGGGATGGCAGCATTGGCTAATATGCTGCAACAGGCAGGACACACCATCACCGGCTCTGACAAGCAGGTTTACCCGCCAATGTCTGACTTTTTAGAAAGAATAGGTATTATCCCTTTTGCAGGATATGCTGAATCCAACCTTGACCATAAACCGGATCTGGTCATTGTCGGGAATGTCATTACTAAATCTAATCCAGAAGCCGTTGCTCTTGCTGATGCCGGCATCCCCTATCTTTCTTTCCCCCAGGCCCTGGCTGAATATTTCATCAAACAAAAACACTCTCTTGTGGTGAGCGGCACTCATGGTAAAACGACCACATGCTCGTTGCTCGCCTCTACTCTTTACCATGCCGGTCTTGACCCAAGTTTCATGATAGGCGGCATAGTGTCTGAGTTTCAAAGCAACAACCGTCTTGGCAATGGTCAATATTTTGTTGCTGAAGGTGATGAGTACGACACGGCTTTTTTTGACAAAGGTTCAAAATTTTTGCACTACCGCCCGAGAACTGCCGTAATCACCTCCATAGAATTTGATCACGCCGATATTTTCACAGATATTTCTCAGATAAAGGCATCGTTTGCCAGATTTATCGAACTCCTTCCCCCTGATGGTTTGATTATCGCTCATCTCGATGATAACAACGTCGCCGAACTCGTCGCCAAAGCTCCCTGCCGCGTGGAAGGATACGGATATCAGAAACAAAATGATTGGACTTTGGTCGATACAAAAACTCGCGATGGTGTTACACATTTCGATGTAACCTATCTGGACCAGAAACATCAATTTTCCATACCGCTTACCGGCAGACATAACTGCCTCAACTCCATCGCCGTAATCGCTGTTCTTAATGAACTTGGTCAATCTTTTTCAACCATCTCTAATTGTCTGGATAAATTCAGTGGCGTTAAGAGAAGGCAGGAAGTCCGGGGAGTGGTTAACGGCATTACGGTAATTGATGATTTTGCCCATCACCCCACTGCGGTAAGAGAAACACTGGATGGTCTGAAGAAGGGTTATCCCACCAAACGGCTTGTTTGCGTTTTTGAACCTCGGACGAACACCTCGCGTCGGGCCATTTTTCAAGAGGCATATACCAAGGCCTTTAATGCCGCTGACCTCATTCTTCTGCGAGAGCCTATACCATTGGATAATGTTGCCAAAGATGAGCAATTTTCTTCTGCAACTTTGGCAAAAGAGATCAATAAACCTGAAGCAGGTAAGGCTAAGTCATTTGAAACGACAGAAGAAATACTGATAGCACTGAACCATGTTCTTGAAAACGGTGATGTTGTAGCGATTTTATCAAATGGCGGCTTTGATAATATTCATGAAAGATTGCTCACTCTTCTACGAGCAGGAAGATAGGGAAAAGTCCTACTATTCTTCGACAATTTCCATTACGAAATTATCTATTCTGGTAATAAGTTGGGAATAGTCTACGGCTCCATCTCCGGCTGCAGCACCACTTTCGATTTCCAGAGCCAACTCGGCACAATCATTGAGTCCGAGGTTGAGTAATGCTCCTTTCATCGTATGTGCCGCGCCTTGGAGTTCGTCTAGATCATTAGAATTCTGAGCTGCCTTGAGGTTTTCCATATGAATCGCCAGTGTTTTACGAAACTCTGGCAACATAGATTCGATCTGATCCTCAGGCAGGTCAAATTGATTCCCAAGATACTCTTTTATCCTGGTGCTGAATGAAATGTAGCCCATAAATACTTTTGCCTCTATCTACGGTATCATGTTATTAATAATTCAACGATTTTGCTTAAAGGTTTGTGGTATAATAGGTAATAACATTTTTATATAGCCATAGGAAGTCTATAATAATCATGATTTGGATCACATTCACAAAAAAATCACAACACCTTATCCTGGTTTCTACGTGAACGTTGAACATTTCCAAAACATCCTCCTCGACTTTTCACTGATTGGTCGACACGACCGCGTGATAGTCGGCGTTTCTGGTGGTCCTGATTCAGTAGCCCTTCTTTCTCTGCTCTCCAAATGCGACCTTGATATCACTTTAATCCCTGTATATGTTGATCATTGCCTACGACATCAAGAGAGTAAAAAAGAACAAGACTTAGTCACCGATCTGGCAAACCGCTATAAACTTCATCATGAAATCATCTCGATAGATGTTCGTGGCTATCAAACGGATCACCACACATCGCTGGAGGAAAGCGCCAGGATACTCCGCTATCGTGCCTTGGAAAACCAGCGTCAAAAACACAACGGTGACTGTATCGCCGTAGGTCATACTGCAGATGATCAGGTTGAAGAGTTTTTTCTTCGGCTACTCCGAGGCAGCGGCGCCAAAGGTCTCTCAGGAATGGCGATGAAAAGCGGCAATGTTGTTAGGCCATTTTTGACCACAACGAAAAAAGATCTTCTGGAGTACCTCCATACAACTGGCATTAAATATTGTCTAGACAGTTCAAATACGGATCTCTCCATTTTGAGAAACAGAGTACGCCATGAACTGTTGCCGTTGTTGGAAAAACGCTACAATCCCTCTCTACGGAGAACTGTTTTACAGACTGGTGAGATATTACAGGGTGACGATTATTTCCTCGATATTATCGTTCATCAGAGAATAAACGAATGTTTCCGGACTCATTCGCCAACGTCTTTATCCCTCCTTGTCGGTGAGATTGACCTGGTTCACTTCCTCGGGCAAGACCTGGCCATCCAACGGCGCATGCTCGAAAAAATTATCTGGAAGTGTGGAAGCAGACCGAGCTTTCATCATATTGAAGAAATAATCACCACTGCAAGCCAAGGTAGAAATGGTACTGAACTACATTTGCCCAAAGGACTGCGCCTGGTAAAATCAAAAGCCTTGTTACAATTTCTTGGTCCATTGCAGCAGCATGACCGGCGTTGCAGCAGCTTAAGTTTCCAACTCGACCCCGTTGCGGTGGACTGTAACCAACGCCATTTTTTCCCTGAATTAGGCAGAGAACTTCATCTGCAAAAACAGAATCAACCTGTTTCGAAAATGACTGAGCAGACGATTGTTCTGGATAATAACAAGATAAGCTGGCCGCTGTTTGTTCGCTCACCAGCTCCAGGGGAACGCTTCTCACCAAAAGGTATGCGCGGAACAAAAAAGATAAGCAGGTTTCTAACGGATTTAAAAATCCCAAGGCCTGAAAGATTTCAGCACCCTGTCCTGGTTTCAAATGAAGCGATTACAGCTGTTCTTGGGCTGCGAGCTGATAACGCTTTTGCCCCAGATCAATCGACCAGAGAATGGTTAGTGGTATCCTGGTCGCCACTATCTCAGGAGAAATAGTTAGCCAGGATTTTGTTTGCGGAGGATACGCTTGTCCTCTATCCTGAAGGTAAGCTTTGTACGATCAAAGTATTCCAGGATCGGTATGGAAAATTTTCTGGTCAAGCCGGTCATCTCTTTGAATCGCGGTGCATCTATTTCCCCTTCCTTCT
>JASJDT010000116.1 GCA_030065655.1 Desulfocapsaceae bacterium
GAGCGAGCCGAGCAGCAGGTTCCTGGTAAGGATTGGAGAAGCGATTATAGTAGAGAAACAAGAAGAAGTTCGCAGTGGAATACCAACTCGCGGCGTATTCAGAAAAATACATCGGTGTTGTTGATTGTGGAGAGGGCATGGAGGAAGCTGCAGTAAGTTGGAGGAGCATCTGTCGATCTCATATTGACACTTTGTGACATTTTGGTTAGGGTCGCCTAAAAATATTTTACTTCAGCAACGGTACAATGGCCGACCGACAATTCTGTTGAGGTACATGTTACGATGGTATGGCAGTCAAGCATGCCTGCTGTACAGATTTAATTGGTAGTTGAAGAGCACAGATGAGAGACGAGAAAAAACAACGGCGTCAGGAAGCAATTCTTCTTGAAGCGCTCAAATTATTTACGGAGAGAGGGTACTTCAATACCTCGGTAAGTGACATTCAATCCGGGGCCAATTTAAGTGTTGGTACGCTTTATAACTATTTCAAGAACAAAGAAGCTATCGCCGTTACCCTGTTCAGCAACATAGAGAACTGTCTCTATGAAAATCTCTGCGAAATAGAAAGAAAATATGACAATGTATACGATCGCTGCCGAGCCATCGTCCTGCATTTATTCGATACTACTGAGAGAAACTCAGACTCCATGCAGTATCTCTTTTACACCAAGCACCGGGAGGTCGTGCCTGTCGAAAAATCGGTGTTTGTCTCCTTGCCCTTTTTAAAAATGCGAGAGATGGTTCTCAATGGCCAAAAAAGTGGTGATATCAGGAAAATGGAACCTCATGTTGCCATGGTCACGCTATTCGGAGGACCGGTTCGCATGATTTATCTGCGTATTGATGGTGTTTTGGAAAAGCCTTTGCCAGCCTATTTTGAGGAATGCTGGGATTCCGCCTGGCGGGGGGTAAGGGCATAGTCGGACCGCTTCTCCTGGGTTGCTCATTCTCTATTCCACGAGAAAAAGACCACTTCAATTTCCCTATTCTTAAATTCAAACCTCTGTAAATTTCTCAAGAGTCAACGAACTCTCTATGTTTCGGTAGTTCAAATAAGTTCAGAAATATTCACATTTTTTCATTATTTTCATTTCTCACCCAGTGCTCCTTTGGCAATCAGCTTCCGGAACCAATTATCTATCTGTAAATATGTTTGAAATCTACCGAAGAAGTCGTTAAGATGAGCTGAGTTGAAGGTGACCGAGCGCTCGGTTGGGGTTCTTTTGATGGTAAAATCAGGGTAAGGAGAGGAATGATGCAAAATAAGGCTGTGAATAAGAGTGTTTTGACGCCCGTGGAATTTCTCAATCGCAGTGTGCTTGTCTACCCGGAGAAGGTGGCCGTCGTTCATGGAGAAAGGAAATTTACCTACAGAGAGTTTTTCGAAAGGATTCATCGTCTGGCTGGCGGTCTGCAACGGCTTGGAGTCGGACCCGGTGATAAAGTGGCCTTTATCTGTCCCAATATTCCACCGATGCTTGAGGCCCATTATGCAGTGCCACTTGTCGGTGCAGCACTGGTAAGCGTCAACATCCGCTTATCTGCCAGTGAGGTTTCCTATATTATCAATCACTCCGATAGCAAGGTGGTTTTTGTTGACAGTGAATTTGCCAAGTTGGTTGATCCATCCCAGCTTGAGAAAGTTGAAGCCTTTGTCAATGTCTGCGATACGGGTGGCGAACCGCAGCTGGATGGACCTGAGTATGAGGATTTTTTGGCGGCCGGTTCTCTGGAGCCTGTCGAATCGGCAATAACGGATGAGGATCAGTTGCTGGCCATCAACTATACAAGTGGTACAACCGGTAAACCGAAGGGCGTTATGTATCATCATCGCGGCGCCTATCTCAACGCCATCGGCGAGGTGCTTGAATCCGGGCTCAATTCGTCTTCCGTGTATCTGTGGACCTTGCCGATGTTCCACTGCAACGGCTGGTGTTTTACCTGGGGGGTTACTGCCGTGGGCGCAACCCACGTCTGCCAACGCAATGTAGCACCTGAAGATATCTATGCTTTGATTGCCAGGGAAGATGTCTCCCACCTCTGTGCTGCACCTACGGTGCTTATCATGATGAGCAACTGGCCTGAGGCAAAAAATATCAAGATGCGGCGGAAGCTCAAGATCATGACTGCCGGTGCTCCACCTGCTCCCACCATCATTCAAAACATGGAAGAAATCGGAGCCGATATCGTTCATACCTACGGTCTGACCGAAGTTTACGGGCCGCACAGCGTTTGTGCCTGGCAACAGTCCTGGGGTGATTTGCCGCCGGAGGAGCAGGCAACCATGAAATCCCGGCAGGGGGTGCCCTATGTGGTTACCCATTTCATGGATGTGGTTAATCCGAAAACCATGGAACCGGTACCACGAGATGGCATGACCATGGGTGAAATTGTCATGCGGGGGAACAACGTGATGACCGGGTATTACAAGGATCCCGAGGCCACGGAACAGGCCTTTGCCGGCGGATGGTTCCACAGCGGCGATCTTGCCGTGGTCCATGCCGATGGTTATGTCCAGATCAAGGACCGCAAGAAAGATATCATCATCAGTGGCGGAGAAAACATTTCCACCGTTGAGGTGGAAAATGTAATATACCGGCATCCCGAAGTACAGGAGGTGGCAGTAATTCCAGTGCCTGACGAAAAATGGGGTGAAGTACCTAAAGCGTATATAGTGCCAAAACCCGGGTGTTCGCCCGCTGCTGAAGATATTATCGAATTCACCAAGAAAAACCTGGCTCGCTTCAAGGCCCCAAAATATATAGAATTTGGTGAACTGCCGAAAACAGCCACGGGTAAAATTCAGAAATTCAAGCTGCGCCAAAGAGAATGGGAAGGTAAAGAGCGAATCCGCTGATACTGAGCCGGGCAGGGAGGATCGTGCTCCCTGTTCAGCCATGTTTTCTTGATTGTTATTTTTGCTGTTACCCTGGTTTTAATACTGTTTACGTTTCTCTCATTCATCCCCAGAGATAACGTTTGGTTACTTTTTGTCAGAAGCAGGAAGTAAGCAGTTTTTTGTTTTAATATTATCCATAAGTGTGATAGGATGTAATGGTCTATTCAATTCATACCAGAAGGTGGCCATGATGAAATTTTTTTCCGTGCTTTCCTTGATTTTTTTCATGTTTATAGCGGCAAATCCATGTCTTGCTAAGATAGAGTCCATTGGTTTTATCGATAATGTCCAAGGAGAGGTGCTCATTATCAGTGGTGAAACCTCTGTTCAGGGTGTGCCGAACATGAAGATTCTCCCTGGAGATCTGATTCGAACGGGATCAAACAGTAGTGTGGGTCTGATTATGGAAGATGATACTGTTCTTTCACTGGGACCGAAAAGCGAAATTGAAATACAGGAATTTCTTTTTGATCCGGCGGAGCGTAATCTTTCATTTGTCGCCAAGATGATCAGGGGAACTTTTTCCTTCATTACCGGTCAAATAGCAAAACTGGCCCCCCGGAAAGTTAAACTTGAAACGCCCGATGCAACACTGGCGGTAAGGGGTACGAAATTTGTGGTTGAGATTGATTGATAACCAGAAGTTGAGAAGGGGTAGCAGATTATGGAACGGCTGAGAATACTGCGGTATCTTGCTCTTATATTTCTTGTTGTAACGGGTTTGAACCTTACAGGATGTGCCAAGACCACTGTTGTTTTGCTGCCGGACCCAGACGGTAAGGTTGGCAAACTTAATATCAGTAACGAAGCCGGCTCCGTTGACATTGATAAAGCAGGAGAAGCAACAACCGTTAGGGGTAAGCAATCCCTGCCAAGCAAACCTGAGATTTTGCCGGAAGAACAGATTGCTGCCAAATATGGCGAAGTATTGGCTAATCTGCCTGAACAGCCTGTTCACTTCATTCTCTACTTCAAGTCTGGTTCCACAACGCTTACCCCTGAATCGGTCAGTAAAATTCCAGAGATTTTAAAGACCATAAATCAACGGCAATCCCAGTCCATAAGTGTCGTTGGTCATACCGACACTGCTGGCAATCGTCAGTATAATCTAAGACTTTCAAAACAAAGAGCTGATGTGGTTGGTAAAATTTTAATGGGGAAGGGAATTAAGAAATTGTATATCAAGACCACCTCTCATGGTGAGGAGAATCCGCTCATCAAGACCGCTGATAATGTGAATGAACCACGTAATAGAAGAGTCGAAGTAATCGTGAGATAACACAGACTCGTAACGCTCGTCTATTGCTGGGTAACTTCGTTTTGAAAAAGCTAGTAGCAAAATCTGTCTTCCTTCGTAACCTGAAGGGGAAGTTCGGCATGTTGGTTGTCCAGCTGCTTGGTTGTCTCATATTCACTTCCGTGCTTGGATTCTTTTATTACTTCTCACCACCTTTTCTACAGGCAGTAAATCTGGAAACAACGGACTTCATCCTGAAGTCTTCCCAGGCAAAGACAACAAATGGCGAGGTTGTCGTCGTTGAAATAGATGATGCCAGCCTTGCCAGTCTGGGTCAATGGCCCTGGCCGCGTAACAAGTTGGCGGAACTGCTCACCACTATAGGTGATGCCAAACCGGCTGTGGTGGGGGTTGATATCCTTTTCCCGGAAAGAGACAGAACTTCGCCGATTCTTCTGCAGCAGACCCTCAAAGGTGAGCATGGGTATACCGTCGACATGAGTGGGATACCTGAGGAGTATCTGGATAACGATGTGTTCTTGGCAGACGCGCTCTCCCAAGGTCCCTTTGTACTTGGTTATGAATTCCTATTCGGCAATCGTAACGGTGAAGCCCTGAAGTGCACTCCCAAGCCGGTCCCGTTGATGTGGCAAAAAATGAATTCCAGGCAAACTTCGTCTGTAAGTTTGCACTCGGCTACAGGGATCATCTGCAATTATCCGGTTCTGGCAGAGAGTGTCAACTGGTCGGGTTTTCTGAATGGCAATGTGGATAATGATGGGGTCGTCCGTCGTTTGCCCCTTGTCATTGGATTAGGGGATGAGGTCTATCCGTCTTTTGCGTTGGCAGTTCTGCTGCAATATTTTGGTAGTGATGTATTGGTCATAGAGGATCGTTATTCGGGTATTCCGAATATTTCGCTCAATCAGCTCGATATTCCGGTTGGTCGGCATGGTCAGTACATGCTAGGACCGCCAATAGAAGAGCAGGCTACCCGAATATCGGCAGTGGATATCCTTGAGGGGAAAATCGATACCAGGGTGTTTGCCGGCAAAATTGTCCTGGTTGGCTTAACCGCCACCGGACTCAATCAGACTTTTCCCACTCTGCTTTCTTCAGAAACATCGCTTCTTGATATCCATAGACACTCAATTGAATGCCTTCTCTACGAAAACATCGCCGTACGGCCCTATTCGTTTCATATTTTGGAAATTGCAGCCTCCATCTTGCTGATGCTTCTAATTGTGTTCAGTTGCAGGTTTTGGACACCAGCGTGGTCAATTCTCAACACTGTCGTACTTGTCTGTCTGGTTTGGGTGGGGTGTTATGCTCTCAACACCCTTTCCGGTTATCTATTTTCACCACTTCTGCCAACCATGGTAGTCCTGGCCAGTTGTTGTTTGGCTTTGCTAATACGTTTTCAGTATCTGCAGTCAGAAGCACGCCAACAGGCTGGTGTTGCCCTGACGCAGCTGAAATCGAGTGAGCATTCTCTTGATTCCATTTTGAAGACCATACCGGATATCGTTTTCAGGCTGGATTCCAAAGGCAGGATAATTTACCTGAGTCCGGCTATTGCCTCCTACGTGGACAACCCTGCGCTTCTTCAAGGGCAATCAATATTTCAGCTGGTATCCCCTGAAGATTTAAATCGAGCTCAGTTTCGTATGAACGAGAGGCGAACCGGGGTCCGGGCCACCAAAGATCTGGAGATAAGCCTGCAGTTTACAGATTTTGATGCTGATACTAAGAATGGGAAACGCTATTTCAGCGTTTCGACCCAGGGGATATATGAAAATGATAATATAACTTCGGAAAATTTTCTGGGAACACAGGGAATTGTCAAAGATATTACCGAGAAAAAACAACTTGAGCTAGAACTGCTGCAGGCCCAGAAGATGGAAGTGGTGGGCACCTTGGCTGCAGGAATTGCCCATGATCTCAATAATATTCTTAGTGGTTTGGTCAGTTACCCTGATCTGCTGCTTCGGGAGATTGACCAGGACAATCCACTTCATGAGAAGATTACGGTCATCCAGAAGTCCGGGAAAAAGGCCGCTACCATTGTCCAGGATCTGCTCACTCTGGCAAGACGCAATACGGGCACTGCCCTGGTCTGCGATCTAAATGACATTGTTCGGGAATATATCGAATCACTGGAGTTTCAACAACTAAAGCAGGAGTATGCGGATGTTCTGGTGCAGCTTGCACTTGCTGAAAATCTTCTCAACATCAAGGGCTCGGTCGTGCATCTCTCCAAGGTTGTCATGAATGTCCTGCAGAATGCCCTGGAAGCAATGGGCGGCAAAGGCAGCATCTATCTGGAGACCAAAAACGTCTACCTGGACTCTCCGCGGCAAGGTTATGAGACCATAAAAGAAGGAGAGTATGTCTGCTTTTCCGTTTCCGATGATGGCGCGGGAATTTCTAAAGAGGATTTGCCGAGGGTTTTCGAGCCATTTTATACTAAAAAATCATTGGGGCGCAGTGGAACAGGACTGGGGATGTCAATTATCTGGGCGACCATTAAGGATCATGGCGGCTTTATTGATATCAAAAGCAGCGAGGGCGTCGGGACAACCATTACCATTTATCTACCATCGACCCGTGAAACCATGGAACAGCTGGAATCAGCAGAGGTTGTTGAAGACTATGGTGGTCGTGAGAAAATCATGGTCATCGATGATATAGCTGAACAGCGGAAGTTAGCCAAACACATGCTGGAATCCGTTGGTTACGAAGTTATTACTATGTCAAGTGGTGAGAAAGCTGTGGCTTTTGTGAAAGAAAATCCGGTTGATCTTATTGTCCTGGACATGATCATGCCGGGTGGATGGGACGGCTTGGAAACGTATAGACAGATAGTCCAATATGCCCCCGAGCAAAAAGCTGTAATTACAAGTGGCTATTCTGCATCTGAGCGGGTGGCTGAAGTACAGAGCCTGGGTGGTGGTCAATATGTACAAAAACCATTTTCGATGCAGACACTGTTAAATGCCATCAGAGATGAACTTGACAGGGACCCGGTTCAGGGTTGAGATATCAGCTTGACTTCCTAGCTTATCTAATTGGCAACGCTACTCTGCCAGACAATTCTTTACGGCGATACCCAGTTCTTCTAGATTGTAGGGTTTTTTGATGATGGAGTGAGCTCCGAGTTCTAGAGCTTTGTCCACGTCATCACTTGTCGAGTAGCCGCTGACAACGAGAGCTTTCTGACTTGTTTTAAGGGCGAGCATCTGCTCATAGGTCTGCCTGCCATTAAGGCCATCGCCCAAAATCATATCCAGGACAACCACATCAAAATCATTTTGCTGGTAGAGTCTCAGGGCCTCCTCTCCGCTGCTTGCCAGTGATATGGTATAGCCCAGCTTCTCGAGGATTATGCGGGCTATTTCCAGTAAGTCCGGTTCGTCATCGACAATAAGAATCGATCCTTTACCACTGAGCGACTCGAGAGTTATAGGCTTTTGGGGTAACGGCTCGGATGATCCGGCTGCCATGGCCGGAAGCATAATTTTAAACAATGCTCCTGATGAGGTGTTTTCTGCCGAAACTATACCGTCATGATCCTCGACCGTGCTCCACACCACAGAGAGGCCCAGACCGGAACCACTATGGCCCATTTTTTTGGTGGTATAAAAGGGCTCGAATATGTGTTCCATGTGTTCGTCATCAATTCCTGCGCCACTATCTTCTACACTGATGAATACGTATTGAGCTGCCCTTGATCCGTGGTGAGGAATCGTTGTAGCATCATCTGCGAGACCTGTGCGGATTGCTATCTCTCCCACAGGAGCAGAAGCTTCGGCAGCGTTGTAGAGAAGATTCATCAGACATTTTCGTATATGAACCTGAGAACATGAGATCAACAGTGGCGCTGACTCAAGTCGTGCGGCAACATGCACGCCGGGAAAGATTTCCTGAATCTTTAACCATTCCGGAGATTCGAGGAATTCGGCAATTAAGGTATTCAGATTAACTGTTTCCTTGACAGAGGCGACATTTCTGGCAAGCGTCAACATATCATCAACCACGGCAGCGGCTCTTTTCCCTGATTTTTCTATGGTTTCTATGGGTGTGAGCAGAGGACTGTCAGCAGGGAGTTGGAGGCGAATGAGTTCGGGATAGCTGACAATTCCGGCCAATATATTATTTAAGTCATGGGCGACACCACCGGCAAGAAGTCCCAGTGCTTCCATCTTTTGCGATTGCCGCAGTTTTTGGGCGATACGCTCTCGATCGGCAATTTCCTTTTCAAGCTGCCTGGTACGCTCTTCAATTATTCTTTCCTGCTCCCCGTAGGCTGCCAGCGTTTTATCCTTGAATCTTTGTCGTTCCCGCTCAAACAGATAGGAAAAAACCAACGCCACAGTGACCGATGGAATAAAGCGTATGGCAAAGGAGCTCGAATAATATCCCTGACCGGGAGTGAAGGCATCATGCATTACATAAAGAAAAACCGGGATAAATAACAGTATGGTGGCAATTGCTCCGTGACTGGCACCCAGCAGAAATGTCGCAAAAAAGGGGAAGGTGTAGTGCCACATATAGGTGTTACCATCGGCGGCACCGCTGAAAAACAGGTAGGCATAAAGACAAAACATCATTGCCACACCAACGTAGCAGCACTCTCTATCGTATCGACTGTATTTGAAAAGTAGCAACAATGTGATAAGAAACACTGCTGCTAGTGAATCGATCACAGCAACCAGGACATCGCCTTTGAGAAGTGAGGAAATTGCCACGGCAAACAATACCACAACTGCAATCGAACCTACAGTTATAATGAGAATATCGCGACGGCGATCTCCGCTTTCCAGCTCCGCCTTTGCCCGCAAGACACCATTGGCATCTGTGATGCTTTTTTGATC
This sequence comes from Desulfocapsaceae bacterium, assembly GCA_030065655.1. Lineage (GTDB taxonomy): Bacteria > Desulfobacterota > Desulfobulbia > Desulfobulbales > Desulfocapsaceae > Desulfopila_A. Next base: position 9,011 of record JASJDT010000116.1, read on the forward strand.
CTTCATTATGTATGTAATTATTGATAGTTACACACAGGCCCCCTGCCTGGTATTTCCTGAATTCTCCTGTCACTGGAGAACTTTTTCAATCCTAGCCTTTTTTTGCTGCACTTGCCATGATTTTCAAAATCTCGGCGTCGATGCTATTTTAGAGTATCATTTAATATATGGATGAGTCAAAGAGTGTCTATGAGGAAATAATGTTTATTGGGAAGTTGTCTTTTTCTGATGAGGAGTAATTATCAAGAAATACATGAAATCTTTAGATGTGTAGGGTAAATGTATAGCAGAGCTGTGGTTGGTGGTGTTACTGGCTGTGTTCCTGCAACTATTATTCGGAGAGGTTGATCGAGTGAAGCGAGTAGTCTTGACTATTATGTTGGTGGTTCTGATCCCTGCTGGATTTGCTGGATTGACAGTTGCCGGGCCATCTGGTGCTCTGCCATCGGTATATCTGCTCTTACAAGACTCAGATGACCCAGGACCACCACCTGCCAGTCCTGGGTTGAGAATCGGCACTAATCTTGCCGGTATGGCCGACTGGGGTACTGAAATACCCTTTGTAAATCTTATGCGTGTTGCCAGGCAGTGGTACACGAAATCCGTCGGCGCTCCGAATCCACCGTGGAATTCAGAGTTAGCCAACCAACTCACCTACAGATCCGACGGCTATCCCATCCATATACCTCAAACTATTAGTGAATCACCTTATCCGCAGGAAGTTGCTACGATCTGGGCAAAGACGGATGGCTGGCCTGCAGGAAAATATACCGTACTGTGGGATGGCATAGGGAACCTTGCTTTTCACGGTGTACATAGCAATTTGCAGCAAACCAGCAGCAACCGTATAGTATTCGATCTTCTCACACCCGGTAGCGGATCAATTGAAATGCGCATAACCAACTCCAGTGAAAATGATCCGGTACGCAACATCAGAGTCTTGATGCCGGGAACGGAGAGCACCTATGCAACCCAGCCTTTCTATAAGCTCTGGCTGGAAAAAATTGCTCCATTTAAAACCTTCAGGTTTATGGACTGGGGCCAGACTAACAATTGGGGTGAACGTCTTGCCTACCCTCGACCGGCAGAACCACGATTTTTTGACTGGCATGAGCGCAGCCGACCGGAAGACTATACCTGGACGACTGCTAAAGGTGTACCCTATGAAATGATGGTTCGCCTCATGAACGATCTGGATGTCGATGGCTGGGTCTGTGTGCCGCATAATGCTAGCAGCGATTATATCGCCAGCATGGCAGCTTTTTTCAGGGATAACCTGGAACCAGGTCGGCATTTGTATGTGGAATACAGTAACGAGGTGTGGAACTGGATGTTTGACCAGACCCAATTTTTAAACGAATATGGCTGTATCCGCAATAATGTTTCATGGCCTGAGGGTATCGTCCCTTATATTCAGAACTGTATGGATATATGGACAACAGCCTTTGCAGGTCAACTTGGGCGAATTACCCGGGTTGTCGGAACGCAGCTCAGTTGGCTTGATGTAAGTCAGCGGATCACCAGGAATATGGATCCGGCAAGCTTCGATGCCATTAGCCCCACCTATTATTTCGGCCTTTCCTCGGAAGATGACGCCCAACTCGATGTCATGGGTGAGGCGGCAACGGCCGCCGATATTGCCGCATTTGCCAGGGCCGGTATGCCTACCTCGCTTAACTGGATTTCCCAGATAAACGATCTGGCCATCGAACTTGGCAAGAAAATGGTTTTCTATGAAGGCGGTCAGCACCTGACTCCCCATCCATTCGGAGAGGAACCGACCTATGGCCAGGCATTGCTTGATATTCAGCGTGACCCGCTTATGTATGAGCTGTATATGGATTGGTTTGCCATGATTAAAAACCTTCAGGATGACGACAATCCATTTCTGCTCATGAACTTTTCTTTTGTGGGCGGCAGAAGTGCCAGATACGGTAGTTGGGGCATCCTGGAGACCATGGACCAGGATCTTTCCATCATACCGGCACCAAAGTATCAGGCTATTCTGGATACGATTGACAATTGAATAAATTCAGTCAAAACCAGGATAAAATGCGGTTGTTAAGGATAACCAATCCAGGTTCTATTCCATTTATTGTGCTGACTCACTCTCCAGGATCAAGGGCAGAAGGGTGGCTGGAAGAGCTGATTTTGAGCGACATGCTGAATGCACCGGGCCTCCCGTTTCTGAAATTGTATTATGCTCATTGATAATGTCCGGCTGATCGGAAACGATCAGTTTCGGGGAGACATTACAGATTACCTGGCAATCCTGTGAGGGAGTGTCGTTTTTATGTGCCCTCAGCATGATCCAGGGCGGGCCAATGTTTTCCTGGCCATTGGGGTCAGTAACAATATTGTTACGAATGATCGTGTTGCGGGCGCCATAGAGTGATATGCCATGCCAATGATCGACCTTGACGATATTATCTTCGACAAGCCAATCCTCGAACATGCCGTCAAAGCAACCGATACCCTGTAGGGTTCCACGAAACGGTTGTCCGGGATCTTCATAATTTATGATGGTATTGCCGCGCAAGACGATGCCTTTAACCGAGCCTGTTCCCACTCTGCCGTCCTCGCCCACCGACCAGGATTGAAAACCGTCATCGTGATTGTCATTGACGTCATAGCAGTTCTTCACGGTGTTATAGGCAAATGTGGTGTAATCGCCCAGGCCGCGCAACCCGTCACCGGCAAAATTTTCAATCAGATTATGGTGAATGTTCGAATGACTTGCCCCGACACTGATGCCGAAGTTGACATTTTTAAGACTGTTATAGGCCACGGTCATATTGCTGCCACTTACCTGTATGCCGTTTTTCGCCCTGGAATTCCAATCGGATTTTGTCCAGGCAGAGGAATCGTTGATGGAGGCAAGCTGACAATGAGTGACGACGATATTATCTATGGGACCACTCCAGCCATGGGACTCCAGGGAGAGAAGGGTGCTGAAGCCATTTTCCGCATAGGTTGAGGCGTTTACACGTAATCCGGAGAGCTGCCAGTTGCTCGCGGAGCGCAGGATAATATTGCGAAAAAGAGGTATGTGTCCCGGCTCGGCTTTTATGGCAATGGGTTCAGCATTGTAGTAACCGCGGATATCAAGCTCTCCATACTGGCCGGAACGGAGATGGATGGTGTCACCTGCCTGTACGGGGGCGCCAATGTTTTTGGGGACAAGAATGGAGGATTCGGAATAGGGCAGAGATTCCCAGTTTCTCGTCTCGATCATGTTATTATCAAAAAGATATTGCAGGCTTTTCCAGGGGGTTGCCGCACTCCCATTGTTATCGTCCGAACCATTGATCGGATCTATGTAGAAATT
>JASJDT010000117.1 GCA_030065655.1 Desulfocapsaceae bacterium
AGCCAAGCATAGGGTTACACCAGAGGGATAATCAAAAGCTGATCAACACCTTGCTTGAGTTACGCGATCTCGGAAATACTGTCATCGTCGTCGAGCATGATACCGATACTATCCTTGCCGCAGATCATGTTCTTGACATGGGCTTAGGAGCGGGTGTACACGGTGGCGATATTGTATACAATGGTAGAGTGGCAGGTCTACTCAAGAATTCAGAATCAATAACCGGAGCCTACCTCTCAGGGAAAAAAACAATCGCAATACCAAGGAAAAGAAAACCGGCTCGTAAAGCCGCAAAATACAACCTCAAGATTAAGAATGCCAGGGCTAATAACCTTAAAAACATTAATATATCGATCCCTCTTGGGGTCTTTACCTGTGTAACCGGAGTTTCCGGCTCAGGGAAAAGCTCTCTGATTTTGGAAACACTTTATATGCTAGCTAAGGAGGGACTTCGGCAGAAGAAAGTCTCTGTGGAAATTGAGGGAACAACGCTTTCAGGCCTGTGTTCCGTAGACAAGATTGTCGATATAGATCAAAGTCCGATAGGCCGAACACCAAGGTCAAACCCGGCAACCTATACTGGTGTTTTCACCCCAATTCGCGAACTTTTTACCAGATTGCCTGAATCTCGGGCTCGAGGTTACAAACCTGGCAGATTCAGCTTTAATCTCAAAGGCGGTCGCTGCGAAGCTTGCGAAGGTGAAGGAGTGTTAAAGATTGCCATGCATTTCCTGCCAGACATTTATGTTGTCTGCGATACCTGTGGAGGTAAGCGCTACAATCAGGAAACCTTGGAAATTCGCTATCGAGATAAGAATATTCACGATATTCTCGCCATGACCGTTGATGAGGCGCTACAATTTTTTGAAAATATTCCAGCGGTCAAAAATAAGCTGCAGACACTCCATGATGTTGGTCTCTCATACATCAAACTCGGCCAATCCAGTGTCACTCTCTCCGGTGGAGAAGCTCAAAGGGTGAAACTTGCCCGCGAGCTGTCCACGCGAAGTACAGGCAAATCACTCTATATTCTCGACGAACCGACCACCGGCCTTCATCCTGCCGACATTCAACACCTCCTCCGGGTATTGAATCGGCTGGTTGCTCTTGGAAACAGCGTCATTGTTATTGAGCATAACCTTGATGTCATCAAGACTGCTGACTGGATAGTAGATATTGGCCCCGAAGGCGGTGACGGTGGAGGTACTATAGTGGCCCAGGGAACACCTGAGGAAATATGCCGAATTGATTCATCATTCACCGGCCAGTATCTCCAGAATGTGCTTTTTTCCGTAGATAAAAACTGATCTTCTATCTTGGGTATAGAGTTATTGCAGTTTTTCGTGAGCGAATAACTTGCAGACTTGTACCATTAGGTTTAATATCGGCTCAGTTTTTATCTTCACTTAATGAACTATTTATCCGTTTAAAACACTTAATATGAGGAAATTATGGCAGAGAATACTGAACAGAAGAAAAAGGCCACACCGGAATTCAGGATGCAAAAGATGTATGTTAAAGACCTCTCTTTTGAAAATCCCAATGCTCCTGAAATATATTTTGCTCAGTCGGAAAAACAGCCGGAAGTTGACGTTAACTTACAGCTCAATCACAAGCAAATCGATGATAATCACTATGAAGTGAGCCTTGAGATCACCGCAAAAATAATTAATAAAGAGAAGGAAAAGACTCTCTTCATCCTTGAACTAGAACATGCTGCTGTCTTCTTCCTGAAAAACATACCTGAAGAACATATTAAAATGGTTCTCGCAGTCGACTGTCCCACTCTACTTTTCCCTTTCACCAGACAAATTGCCAGTCAAGTGTCTGTAGACGGCGGTTTCGTACCATTTTTGATGGAGCCCATAAACTTCATGGCTCTTTATCAAAACTCCCAAAAAAAGGAAAAACAAAAGACAAATTAGGATGATTATCAGGCTGTTTAACTGGATTTCACCATGCACCGTATTAAACACGGAATGAAGTCGACTGCGATTGCAATTTATAGTAAATTTGTAAAATAGATAATTAAACCTTATCGCCAAAGTTCATAGCTTGATTACCGAGTTCAGCCTATAAGAAAAGGCCGAAGATTCGCTGAATCTTCGGCCTTTTCTTTCACAGAGAGAGACTGATTAGTAACTTATAATACAACCCTGGCAAAACTCTCAACTAAGGAAGTAACACCCTTATCAATTGCTGTATTAAAGAGATCATCGTATTGACCATCTGAGTATACTGTTTCCGGAGCAACCCTGACCATAGCACTGTTGGTCCAGACAACCTGACCAGAGGAAGCTTCCTGCACCCACATTCTGATGCGAACAACAGCTTGGTCAAGTCGGCCACTTTTGGAACCCAGGTAGCCCGCAGTTCCGCCAATTACACCCCAGGCCGCTTCATTATCGGTAATTAAATTATCACCACTGCCAAAAAGATTATCATCATCGGCAGGCCAGTCGTCAATAAGACTGCCAATGCCAACACCAAGAAGCGCGGTAGACACTATCTGGTTAACCGTGTCATAGCTTTCAGACCCGGCAAATCCAAAAAGAGCCTGCGCTGTTCCGCCACTTATTACCGGCAGCAAACCACGTCTCCTTGGATCCCAGGTGTGATCTTGGCGGGTACCAAACTCAAGAATGCGACCACGGACAATATAGTCTGCCTGAAACTCCCTACCGAGTTTAATGATTTCTGTAGTATCCAAGGCATGAGTCCCAGGAGCTCCGTCAACTTCAGCAGCCTGCAACATCTCCTGCTGGCGTATGTAATGCCGTAGCGAGTCTTTCATTATTTCAGACCAGTCGTTTTCCAGCTCATTTCGCAAGGATACATTTGTCGTTTTTTTATAGTCTGCAATCTTTATTATGCCCTCATCAACCAGGTATTGAAAGACGTCTTCTGAGACAGGCATGCCAAAACCTTGAACGGTCAGGCAATCCATGAGCGCTTCATTTAGTAGCAGATTTCGACGAAAAGCCGATCCTATGTCATTAGAATTGGTATAATCAGCAAAGGGTAATATGACTATGTTCATCCCCATTGCTGGTGCATCGACAGCCTGGTATTTCAAATTAATCTGTTTTTCAACTTTTTGACCGCAACCTGTAAGTATCAGTGCAAAAACGATGATTGCTAAATATTTCAGCCTCTGCATTTTCTTCTCCCTGCAAAATTGTAACAATTATAGAGCATTATCTCTTAAAATCTTATGTATTTATATTACAACGGGTTTCAGCAGTATTATCAACTCTCTGTTGAACTTCTGCTTCTGTTCATATCCAAACAGGTATTTGATTAGAGGAACATTTCTCATTCCTGGAGCAAAATTACTGGTATTATCTTCATCGCTGCTGATTAGACCACCTATCACCAGCATTTCACCGCTTTTAACTTTTACAGTAGTGCTAATTTCACGTATATTTATGACGGGTAGCGCAACAAAACCTCCCTCATTCCCAATTGCGGTATTATTTACATCATTGCCCTCCAACTCTGAGACGACGGGTACTAAATTCATAATTACTTCATTATCTTTAATTACTGTTGCAGTAAGGGCCATCCCTATTCCAGAGAGAAGTCTGTCAGTATTAACAGTAAACGTAGTGACATCCGTGTCATTATCTGTTTCTGTCTCTATACTCTCAATATAAGTGATATTACGACCGACACTGATTAGGGCTGGCTGACCATTGAGAACGCTAATTTTAGGATTTGAGAGAACCTTGGTCTCACCCTGCTCATCCAGAGCGCTTATAAATGCGCTCCAGGCTGTATCATTTATTCCTACAGATGTGAGTATATCATTGGTAGCAATTGACGAGTCATTAGAGAAAATAATGCCACTGGCCCCACCAAGATCAAATGAACCCGTAATGGAGAGGTTCTTTAGAACCTGATCCCAGTTTATACCGATAGTGGACTCGGAATTTGTGATGACTTCTATGATTTTAGCTTCGATGGATATCTGCTTATAGAGATGATCTTTGAGAGATGAGATATAGTCATCAACTTTTTCAAGAAGCGGTCGAGGTGCAGTTACTGTTATCTGTCCGATATTTTTGTCAATTATGTAAAGGTTCTGAGTTCCTGACCTTCTTCTTGTGCCAGCTGCGACGGTTACCTCTTCATCTCCATCTTCCATCGCAGTGCCACTGTCACCGCTACCTTCGCCATCCGCATCTGACTCACTAACTTCCGTTACTTCCTCGGTTGTCCAAACATCAAGAATGGCATTGAGGTTTTCCTCTATATTTGCCCAGATATCATACTCGTTGCCTTTTGAGTCTAGTCGAATTGTCCCTTCAACATTGGTCTCAGCATTGGCACCACCTAGTACGTCACCTCCTGTACCAGTTTCATACAGCTGTTTGGTGTAGGGCATGCCTACCTGGTACTTCTTGGTTTCACGATATTTGACCACAATGGTATCACCCTGCATTTCGTGGTAATAATCCACTTGACGCAAGAGATTGTCTATCGCCTTATAAAAGTCATCCTTGGCGCTGATATCAACATCAACAAGCACGTTCTGATCGACATCACTCTCCCATGATACGTTCATACCCTTCATGGCAGCAAGTCGCTTAGTAATATCCCAGAGCGGTTGCGGGCCAGTCGTTGATCGGATTGTCGCTCCGACTTTCAAAGTTACGTCATCACCCTCCTCAACAGGAGCCAATTGAATTTCTTCCCCAATCATATAAGCCGGTTGTTGAAAGCGTCTGGGTAATGTTGGCTTGGCAGGCTTTTTCTCAATTACTTCCGGAGTTATGCTTGGCTCCATAGCTGCCTGTTCTTCAGCTGCCTCATTTTTTGTACCACAGGAGGAAAAGAGTACCAGAAGCAGCAGCAACCCGCTGACCTGAAGGATAGACTTGATGTACTTCATGAATTACCTCTTGAACGTAAGTTGTTAATTATAACAAATCTCATTTTTCCTTAGGAAAGTTACCTACCAATAATCTATTGCCCTGCTTCAGCCAATCTGCTTTGGACATATCTTTTTAGGCCAATATCCAGTCTAAAACCTGAGTTTAATAGTGCTTGATATTCTGAGTTGGCCCGAGCTGTTTGGCCTAACTTGTCATAAATCCTGGCCTTGGCCACCATGGTATTAACGGTTTGCCCGTAAATTGAGTGATATTTATCATAAAGTCTAATTGCGGCGGTCAATCTGTCGTTGTTTTCAGAGAAGGCTGCGAAACTAGCAAGCGCCTCCTTCATTGGCGGAGTACCGCTAATGCTCCGATCAAAATACTCAACGGCTTCCTGAACCTTATTCATATTGGCATTACCAATAGCTGCATAGAGAGCGGCATTATGATTGTCCGGCTCTACCTCAAGGCTCTTTTTGGCGTAATACACTCCCTTAGCGTTCATCCCAAGACGAACCATATAGATTGCCGCCAATTTACTGGTTAACTTTGCATTGGAAGGCCACAACTGCGCCGCTTGCTCATATAATTCAACAGCATCTTCAAAATCATTGGTGCTTTCTTTTTGACGAGCTTTGCGAATCAAATCTTTGGCCTGCATGATCTCCTTGGGCTGCTTGGCCGATTGCTCGATAATAAGTGCTTCTTGCTCAATCACGTCCAGGTTTGTCTCGAAACTGAGATTGTCGGCAGCCCTTTCCGGCCAATCAAATGCCTTTTCTTTGGGATATATAATAATAGTATTAAAACGTTCTTCCTTCTCGAGATCAGCGAGGTTTAGGATAATATCGAGAGCAAAATCCCACGGTACATCGTTGAGCGCCAGAGTTAGAGAACCGGATACGCCTTCATCAACGATCAGGTTCAAACCACTGACCTGCCGAAACAATCGAAACACGTTATGCAAATCAATTTTATAAAAATCAATAGATATTCTTTCCCGCTTATATCCAGCGAAATCAAAATTTTGAACAAGCTCATCACCAGGTGAGGTGGTCTCCCCAGAGTCCACAGTTTCCGCTGTGGATTCTATTAGCTCACGAATTTTAGCTCCAGCTACTATTGTTGAAGAACTCCCGCCAGAGCTTCCTTCACTTGAAGATTCTGTGCTTTCAAGCTGGGCAGCAAGTTTCTCTCCGGTTGTGGAAGCAGGTAATATAGAGATTAACAAATCATTCTGTTGTCTCTCAACTTTCTGCCTGTATCCTTCTTGGATGGTAAAAATAAACCTTGTTATCTCTGGTTCTAATCCCTTTACCACCTTGGTTTGTAGCTGAGTGAACTGATTTTCGGGTAGAAGATTGTCTATTTTTAAATTTTGATCTGTTTTTAGCTCTGCTATGTCGACGATCAATCGATAAGGGTCATAGAGTTCCCTCGATGTATACGCCGGGGCTGAATCTCCCACTAATCTAACAAGCATGGTGTTGTCTGTTATTTCAGTGGTTACATCGCGTAAGGTAAACGCTGTCCCCGTCTCGTCTGCATGCGCATATTCTATAGAGAATATGTTTAACAAGCAAAACGCTAAGAAAATGGCCAGATGAGTTGAAACACGCCTAGAATACATTTTTTACTCTTCTCCCTCTTTCCTTAAAGCCATGACTATTTCATTTCGTAGTTCTCTTCCTGCTCGAGTCACCGCTACTTCTTCAATGAGAACTTTATTAGGGATAATGTCTTTGACAATCCCTCGTCTTCCTATTTTCGTGCCTTCCTTGATTATGTAGCCTTGACCTTTAAAATCCTCGACCATAGCTACATATCTATTTTGTACTTTCATCAGACCAACTAGAGTGAGCTGACCAGGTTCGAAAAGCTGCATACCAGTAAGTCGCTTCTCCACTTCAACTATCTCATTTGGATCAACTTCCGGCTGAGTGTTGGTCTCTCCGGTGTAAAAAGGGACAAATGGATCCGGACGATTTTCAATTTCATATTCAAAATCACCCTCTTTAACCTCAAACGTCAACTCGATGTCATTAGCAACATTGCCATCTTCAGAGGTGGTCGCAGACTCCCCAACTGCTAAAGCGGTAACTGGATAGATTATGATAGAAAGTATCGCGGTTCTTAAAATAAGTAACCGGATCTTCTTGAAATTTTTTCCTACAACCATTTGATTTAACCCACCCTATGTTTACTTTTTGTTTTTCTTGTTTCTTTTGTTCTTTTTACCCTTCTTCTCATCATCTTTTTGTAACTCAACATTGGTAAATCTATAGGTCATCAAATTACAACTGGAAGCAAGGAGCATTTCACCTGCATCCATCTGTGGTCCACCCATTTTAATATTGTCGACTGTTACAATACGATCTAGCTTGCTGACCTGATCAAGAAAGAAACCCAGATTATGATATGGCCCTTTTAAATTTATACTGACTGGAATTTCTGCGTAGAAATCCTTAGGCCTGTCCGCCCCTGGTTTAAATGCCAGGAAATCGAGCCCTGCATTTCGTCCCAGCGCAGAGATATCACGCAATAGCTGTGGTATTTCCTGTTCCTTGGGCAACAGTTTGGATGTTTGCTCGAAAACAACCATTGTTTCTTCCAATTCTTTTTGCAACCGCTCTCTATTTCGTGCCTTTTGTCTTACTTGTTCAAGTTTTTTCTCAAGGGCTATTTTTTGCTTATCCAATCTGTCCAGCTCATCAAGATTAGGTTTGAAAATAACAAAATAGAAGATCAACAATGGCAGAAGAAACAGGCCAACAGCCAGAATGATTTTAATTTTCGACTCTAAAGGAATATACTTCTTATCTAGAAAGTCTTCGATGTTACTCTGAAATTTACTCATATCATCACTGCTGGATCTTATTTTTGTTGTTCGGCTTCATTCACTGTCTTTGTCTCTTTCTTGGGAAATCCTACCTGACATGAGAGAGAAAAATTTTTGAAATTCCGATTGGCAACCTGGCTCAATGTAGAGCTGCTCAATTGAACACTCTTTATATATATCGACTCTTTCAAAGCATCCATAAACTGAGCCACGGTCTGGTTATCTAGAGCTATGCCCGTCAACTGCAGAGAACTACCAGTCTGGCTGAAAGTGTTCAACCACATTCGTTCATTATCGATTATCCTGGCAACCTCGTCCATAATATGGACCGTCAGCGAGGATTCACGGCGAAGTTTCTTGATGATATCAATCTTATTCTGCAGCTCTTCCTTTTGCTTGGTAAGACGATCAACTTCACGAATGATTGGGGCCAGGCGTTGTTCTTCTCTTTTGAGATCAGCAATTGACGCCTGAACGTTTTGGATTTGACCGACCTGAATAAAACCGACAAACCCTAAAATCACCAGAACCGCCAGAAATATCATCACAAAACCAAGGATTTGATTTCGTGCCTTGGCTCTTTTCTTCAGTTGCCTAATGGGTAGCAGGTTGATACGTAACATAATTTTTACCGTGCTCAGCTTTACAGTTGCGGGCTAAATGACTGAAGGTCGAATTGCTATTCCGGAGACAATGGCCATTTCCGGACCTACCCTCTCAAGGTAATCGGCGTCGATTTTCTTTTTGTTAAAGCTCATATTGCTGAATGGGTTAAAAAGTTCAACCGAAAGAGAGGTCTCGCTTTCGAGAAATTCTGCCAACCCCACAACTTTTGCCCCACCTCCGCTCAAAACCAGACGGGAGAGAGGAGCATCAGGGTTGTTTGAATGATAGAGATCGATTGCTTTCTTGATCTCCAGTACCCATTGGGTGCAGGTAGATGAAAAAATCTCTTCCATCTCTTCCTGTTTATCTTCGGCAGGAATTTGTCCAAGCTTTAGTGCCTCGGCCTCATCGTATTCCATTTCAAAGGCACCCTGGATTTGTTCGGTTAATTGGCGACTCCCGACAACGATATCCCGTGCAACTACGGAAACACCTTTCGAGAGTATGTTGATATTCATCTTCGATGCGCCAATGTCAACAAGCGCGACGTTATCCGACTTTTCGTAGTTCGTCTCGTAGGTGTTTTCCAACGCAAAACCGTCCACATCCACAATTACTGGTTGGAGATTGATGTTCTTAAGCATCTCGAGATAATCATCAACGATATCTTTTTTTGCAGCAACCAGCATTACATCCGTTCTGTCGTTTTCAGGAGTATTCGTTTTCAAATCCTGGAAATCCAGATACACATCACTTATATCAAAAGGAATATACTGCTCCGCTTCGAGCATGAGGTATTCTTCTAGCTGCTCATCGTCCATCACGGCCAGATTAACTTTTTTAACAATAACGGAATAGCCTGATATGGAGAACCCTACCTTCTTATTTTTGATGTTGAGGTTCTTGAACAGATCTGCAATTATCTCACCTACTTTCTCTGGATCTTCCAGTGTACCATCATCCACTGCGCCTTCAGGGATGACCGCACTACCAAGAGCGAGAACATGATATCCCTTATCTGTTTTCTTAAATTCACAGACCTTTACAGCATGGGAGCCAATATCCACTCCGACAACCAACTGTTCTCTGGAGACAAACGGCAATTTCATGGTTTATATGCACCCACAAGATTCTTTTTACGGTTTTTTATACTAACGCCAACACCCCCACATTACGCTAGAAATGCAGCCGTGTGAACTATATTAAGGACACAAAAAAATAGTTTTGTCAAGCAATCAGTACAAATTTTTTTACATTTTTTCGTTTTTAAACAGGGGTTTACTGAAACCCACAACAACAAGTTTTACGATTTAATACTATATGTAGCAAAATCACAACGCAATTACTCTGTATATTGTATTAATTGAACATTTACTCAATTCCCAAGGATGTACCCGATTTTATGAAAAATCTGCTAATCCAACTTGTAATTAAACGTTGAATACAGTAGCTTTGTCGAAAAATTTGAACCCTACCATTGCCAAGCCACCTTACGATGGAGCATCAGGTGAGTGATACTAATAAGAAAAAATCGACATTACGCGAATATATCGAAGCATTTGCCATCGCCATTCTCCTGGCTATTATCATTCGAACGTTTATCATCCAGGCTTTTAAAATTCCTTCAGGGTCAATGCTACCAACCTTGCAGGTTGGCGATCATCTCCTGGTCAGCAAATTTATCTATGGTGTAAAAATCCCCATAAGAGGTACCACCCTAATACCCATTAAAGTCCCTGAACGTAACGACGTAATTGTTTTTAAGTATCCACAGGACAGATCCGTCGATTACATTAAAAGAGTTATCGGCCTGCCGGGGGAGAAACTTAAGATAATAAACAAGCAGGTGTATATAAATGGTAAACCCATTGAAGACCCCTATGCACACTACATGAGTGAAGTTATAATACCGGACAACCCCCGGGATAATCTTTCAACCGTCACCATTCCCGAGGGCAAGTTTTTTGTCATGGGCGACAACCGGGATAATAGTCACGACAGTCGATTCTGGGGGGTAGTTGATCAAAAAGATATCCTCGGCAAAGCATTTATTATATACTGGTCGTGGAATATCAAAGAGCCCCTGTTATCTTTTGACCGGCTGACCTCCGTCCGCTGGGGGCGACTTGCTGATATCATCCATTAATTATATCAATCTCTGCGCTGGTGAACGGGTTGACTACTGACTATCTATTCAAGCACCATCACATACTTGGCATAGAACAGTTTTCCCCTGAGGACATTGCCCACATCTTAAGCACGGCGAAGTCATTTAAGGAGATTTCCAACCGAGCCATCAAAAAGGTTCCCACTCTACGTGGCAAAACAATCATCAATATTTTTTTTGAGCCCTCCACGAGAACCAGAGTATCCTTTGAAATCGCTGCCAAACGTATGAGCGCCGACACGTTCAACATCTCCTCTTCGATGAGTTCGGCCACCAAAGGGGAATCGCTGATCGACACGGCCAGAAATCTTGAAGCGATGAATCCTGATATCATTGTGATGCGCCATGGGTTTTCAGGAGCCCCCCACCTTCTCAAAAAACACATAAATGCTTCGATAATTAATGCAGGTGATGGCACCCATGAGCACCCAAGTCAAGGCCTTCTAGACCTGATGACCGTAGAAGAACACAAAGGTGAAATTAATGGTTTAAAGGTTGCCATCATAGGCGATATTACCCATAGCAGGGTGGCACGTTCAAACATCCTCGGATTCACCAAAATGGGAGCCTCGGTTTATCTCGCGGGACCTGCCACTTTCATACCTCCGGGTATAGAAAAACTTGGTGCTGAGGTCTGTTCGTCACCTGTCAAGGCGGTACAAGATGCAGATGTGGTCATGGCTCTGCGTATCCAGCAGGAGCGACAAAACGATCCGTTGATCCCCTCCTTGCGTGAATATGCCGTTCACTTTGGTATCAACAAAGAACTCCTCAAAAATGCCAAACCTGACGCTCTGGTGATGCACCCGGGCCCCATCAATAGAGGGGTGGAAATGAATCCTGATGTTGCCGATGGACCACAGTCGGTCATCCTGGACCAGGTTACAAACGGTGTCGCTGTTCGCATGGCCCTACTCTACCTGGTTATGGGCGGAGACAAAACCAGTAACAGTGAGAGCTAAAATGAGTATTATCATTCTCAAAAACGGTCGTTTGATCGATCCCGCCAATGATATTGACAAGGATAACAGGGATTTGTGGGTGGTAGACGGTAAAATAGCAAGGGGACAACAGGAAATTCCTTCCGAAGCAATGGTCCTTGACCTTCAAGGCAAATGGATTGCCCCAGGGCTCATCGACATGCATGTTCACCTTCGGGAGCCAGGAGAAGAGTATAAAGAGACTATCCTTTCAGGAACAAGGGCTGCTGCCATAGGCGGATTCACTGCTGTTGCCTGCATGCCAAACACCAAACCGGTCAATGATAGAGCTTCCGTCACCCGTTTTATTGTAGAAGCAGCGAGAGATTGTGACGCCAGGGTTTATCCCGTTGGTGCCATAAGCAGCAAAAGTGCAGGTCAGGGACTAGCTGAATTCGGTGAAATGAAATCTGCTGGTGCCGTTGCCCTGAGCGATGATGGACTGCCAGTTATGGACAGCCAGTTGATGCGCCGTGCTCTGGAATACTCGGCAAGCTATAATATGCTTGTTATTTCTCATTCTGAGGAAGGCTACCTCAGCAGAAACGGCTGCATGAATGAAAGCGAGGTCTCCACCCGTCTTGGCCTCAGAGGTATTCCAGCTGCAGCTGAAAGCATCATGGTCTATCGTGAAATTGCCCTTGCCAAGCTAACTGGCATCGCCATCCATATAGCTCACGTAAGTACAGCAGATTCACTAGAATTAATCCGCGCCGCCAAAAAACAGGGCGTCAAAGTAAGTGCAGAAACGGCTCCCCATTATTTTACGCTTACCGATGAAGCAGTGGAAGGATATAACACCAATGCAAAAATGAACCCGCCTTTACGCTCAGCCGCTGA
>JASJDT010000118.1 GCA_030065655.1 Desulfocapsaceae bacterium
CATTACCATCGAGGATCCCGTTGAATATAGAATCAACGGGATAGGCCAGGTTCAGGTTAATCCCAAAATTGATCTGACCTTTGCCTCGGGGCTACGCTCTATTGTCCGCCAGGATCCGGATGTGATTCTGGTTGGAGAAATCCGTGATACTGAAACTGCGGAAATAGCCATCCAGTCCGCTCTGACCGGACATCTGGTGTTCTCCACTCTGCACACCAATGATTCTGCAAGTGCCATCACCCGTCTCCGGGATATGGGTATTGAACCGTTTCTCATCTCATCATCTGTCAATGCCATTCTGGCGCAACGGCTTGTCCGGATAATCTGTACCCACTGCAAGGAAGAATACCAGCCCGACGCCGAAGAATGGAAAAAGCTTGGCATATCGCCGCTGGAGGTCGAGGGCAAAAAGGTATACCACGGCACAGGATGCAACAACTGTAATCATACCGGATATCGGGGCCGAAAGGGTATTTTCGAGTTGATGCATCTGGATCAGGATATGAAAAAACTGGTTCTCAAGACATCCGACTCCAATGCCATTAAGAAACTGGCCGTCGAAAAGGGCATGGTTACCCTGCGTCAGGACGGGATTCAGAAGATTTTCGAGGGGAAGACCACCATTGAGGAAGTATTCCGGGTGGCCCACGAATAGATTCTTCACTATGCTGAGGTGCTCTCAAGCGATGATGAGGGTGTTCAACGCAACTTCAATTCATACCGGTAAATCATCGTCACCGACGTAAGAGAGATGATGATAACCGTCAAGCTAGCTATGGCATAGGCGGCATGCGTGCCTAAAATATCCATGGTCGTTCCCGAAAAGACGGCACCGGTGAATACCCCACCACTCATGGCCAGACTGAAAACACCCATCATCGTGCCGTGTCCATACCGTTCTTTAGCTTCGATTGAAGCATACGCTCCGAGTACAGCCCAGACGGCGGCCTCTTCAGCGCCCAAGAGAATATAGAGCGTGAGCATGCTGGTAAAATCAGCCATCCAAGGAATACACATAACGGTGAGTGCCAGACAGATGGAGCTGGTGATTAGGATGATCAGCTTGTTGTATCTGTCGGAGAGTTTACCGAAGGGCACTTGCAGCAAGGCATTTACCAATGTACGGGCGGCGATAACGATACCAATCTGGAGACCGCTGGTGTCCTGCCAGGATGACATAATCAAGGGTAAAAAGGCCATGGTCGGCACCATGATGATCATGGTACCGAATCTGGCCAGCAGTATACCGCTGGTTTTTGCGTTAGCCGCCATGTTTTTAAAACTCTGGATAAGGGGAGTCCGCCGATCTTTGCCTGAGCTGGTTTGCGGTGGCATGGTAGCAGCTACCAGAATAAATGCCAGAAAACTCATGACGGCCATGAGATGGAATACGGCAGCGAAATCCAGGGTATCGTATATCGCACCACCGATTATCGGTCCGCAGCCTATCCCACAGAAAATAGAGATATTGAGATAGCTCATGTAACGCCCTTCCTGTCCGGCAGGGGCGAGAACGCTGAGATAGGCCATGGCTATGGGAACGATCATGGCCGAGCCCACTCCGTGAAAACTACGAATGGTGATCAGTTGGCCGACATTTTCCGCCTCGGGAATGAGCAGCCCGACGAGACCATAGATCAGCAGTCCGCTGGCAAGAAAATTCTTTCTTCCCCATTTGTCTGAAAAATTGCCAATCACCGGCATCAACACTCCTCTGGTGATAGAAAAAGCGGCAATAATCATGCCCAGGGCAAACCCACCGGCGCCAAGCTCAGTGGCGAATACCGGCATTATCGGGATGATGATGCCGATTCCCAGAAAAGCGATAAAAACGGAAAGCAGCAGGGCTATGAGGTGATGGTTTTTCATCGCATCCTTGTTATTTAGGGCAGCTCCCGTCCGAACCTTTTGTTGATCAAAATAAGCGTTACGAGAATATCAGGAACATTACTGCTGGAGTGAAAACCGTTTCTAACCTGATCCGGAATTGTTGCAGGCGAACATTTGTATTATCGGAAGAACACCCGCGCCAGCATACCCCGAATCGCTTGCAGAGAAAATAAGATTATTTGATGCGCCTACCAGATAGTGGCAGACTTATTTACGCCTGCAAGTATCCTGTCTGTTAGGTAGTGCAGCAGGGCTCCATAGAGAGGTACAAACAGCAGTATGCTGACCAGAAGCTTGAAACCATAATCAAGAGCAGCAATTTCCGGCCAGTGGGCCGCCATGAATGTGTCAGTTGAAGCGTAGAAGGCCACGCTATAGAAAATTATGGTATCAAGCAGGTTGCCCGCAATGGTGGAAGCGGATGGTGCAACCCACCAGCGGCGATTTCGGCGCAATTTGGCAAAAACTTTAATATCAAGGAGCTGGCCGAGTATGTAAGCAGTGAAGCTGGCCAGTGCAATACGGAAAACAAAGCTGTCGAACACACCAAGGCCGGCAAATCCCTGGAAGCTTCCCTGAGAAAACACCACTGAGATGGTATATGAAAGAATAAGCGCCGGCAACATTGCGGTCATGATTATCTTCCTGGCCTCTGCTGCCCCGAAAATACGGACGGTCAAATCGGTGGCCAGAAATATAAACGGAAAACTGAATGTCCCCCAGTTGGTGTGCAAGCCGAAAATCTGAAAAGGAATCTGGACCAGGTAATTGCTTGCAGCGATTATAAATATGTGAAAAAAAGCAAGAGTGATGAGAGCACGTTTTTTTTGGGTAGCGGAGAGTGAAAGCACGGCAGATATCCTTTTTGGTTGTCGGGGTGAGGGAACCCGGGATCAATAAATGCGCAGGCAATACAGGCAGAGTTTGCACTGCCCTGTACAGCTGAACAGAAAGTTGGCCATTATACAAGAAATTAAAGAGCTGGCAAGCAAATTCTATTAAACTTTCGTCAAGATCAAGTCCTTTGATGGTTGAGCGTGGATAGGAGTCAGGCTCAAGAGGGGGGGATAAGAAAACTTGACCGGGGGCTGCAACATACATAAGGTCCTGACTGTCTAACGCTATATTGCTTTGACAAGGTGGATATGTCTGCTATCTTATGCTGTATGCCTGATTCGAATGCTGACCTATGATTTGTCCATGGAGAGATTATTATGAAATGGCTTGTGGTATTGGATCCAATAGAAGGCTTGATTGCCAGGACAGACACCTCAATTTCCCTAATTAATAAAGCCAGACAGGATAATATAGAGGTCGATACCGCCACTATTGATAAGCTCTTTTTCGAGACTCATGCCGCGGTGCTGGCAACGGATGCAGATGGACAGGAAAAGGAAAAGATCCTGGCTCATTATGACCTTATCCTCATGCGTAAGGAGCCTCCATACGATCTGGCATTCCACTATGCCACCCAGTTGCTTTCGCTCTCTGGAACTTGGGTAATCAATTCTCCAACGGCTCTGCGTGAATTTAACGAGAAACTCATTGCTTTACCTTTTCGGCAGCATATGCCACCTACATTGGTAAGTTCGGACACCGACCTGCTCAAGGACTTTGTTGCTCGACACGGTACCTGTGTCGTCAAAATTCTCGATAGTTTTCAGGGTAAATCTGTTAGGCGCATCGAGTCAGCAGAGGATGGGCTGATCCGGGAATACACCCAGGACGGCAATATGCCAATAATGATTCAGCAGTTTAACGAAAGGGTCTATGAAGGTGACAAACGGGTTATCATGGTCGGTGACCGTTTTCTCGGTGCGGCCATGAGGCGCCCGAAAAAGGGATTTCATGGCAACTTTGCCAACAGCGATGCCCTGAAGACTGTGCTGACCCCGCGTGAAAAGGAGATTGTTGATGAGGTGGGGCCCTGGCTGGTGAAACATGATATCCATTTTATCGGTCTGGATTTGATTGGCGAACAACTCACCGAGATAAATATTACCTGTCCCACCGGTATCGTTCAGATCTCGGAGTTGGATGGTAAGGATTTGGCCAGGGAAATAGTCGATTACTTTGTTGAACTTGCCAGTAAAAAGACCAAAAGATTGTCATGAACGCCCTGTCCATCGAAAATCTCTATAAAACCTATGGCAGTGGCTTTGAAGCCCTCAAGGGGATAAGCCTCGATGTGCGGGAGGGGGAGTTCTTTGGTTTACTGGGTCCAAATGGTGCCGGCAAGACCACTACTATTGGCATCATCACCTCTTTGGTTACCAAAACGGCTGGTAAAGTGAAAGTCTTCGGCATCGATATCGACGATGATTTTCCGGCCGCCAAACGGCTTATCGGCGTTGTACCTCAGGAGTATAATTTTTCGATCTTCGAAAAAGTCCAGGATATCGTCACCCAGCAGGCAGGTTATTATGGCATGCCATATCAGCAGGCTATGGCCCATGCGGAAAAGTATCTGCGCAAACTGGGTCTGTGGGAAAAACGTTCTGTTTCTGCCCGGGAACTCTCCGGCGGAATGAAACGCAGGTTAATGATTGCCCGTGGACTGGTGCATGAGCCCAAGTTGCTGATTCTAGATGAGCCGACAGCCGGCGTGGATGTGGAATTACGCCGCGGCATGTGGACTTTCCTTGAGGAGTTGAATCGGGATGGCAGGACAATCATTCTGACCACGCATTATCTTGAAGAGGCGGAACATCTCTGCAACACCATCGGTATCATAAATCACGGCATGCTGGTGGAAAACACTTCGAAACGCGAACTGCTGCGTAAACTTGATATGGAGACATTTATTTTCGAGACCTCGGCACCGGTAGTATCTCTTTCTCCTCTGGAAAATGTCAGCTTCAATCTCATCGACGAGACAACGGTTGAGGCGACTAAAAGCAAGGCCCGTTCCCTTAATGAGATCTTTATCCATTTTGAGGCAAATAATGTATTTATAGAGAGTATGCGCAATAAATCGAACAGACTTGAAGAACTCTTTCTGGGGATGGTGGAGAAATGAAAGCCAATCTTATTTCGCTGCTGAGCATCGCCAAAAAGGAAATTATCCGGATCTTCCGGATATGGGTGCAAACCCTGGTCCCGCCAGTGATTACCATGACCCTTTATTTTATAATCTTCGGTAGCTTTATCGGTTCTCAGCTTCTGGACATTGGCGGGTATGATTATATGGCCTTCATCGCCCCTGGCCTGATAATGATGTCGATTATCACCAATTCCTATACCAACACGGTGTCCAGCTTTTTCAGTGCCAAATTCCAGCGCAATGTCGAGGAGCTTTTGGTTTCCCCTACGCCAAACTGGGTAATCGTCCTGGGCTACGTCGTCGGTGGTATGAGCCGCGGACTGTCTGTGGGGCTACTGGTTGCCCTGGTGAGCCTGGCTTTTGTGCGACTCCCGCTGTACAGTTTGACTTATGCCGTGCTTTTTGCGGTGTTGACCTCATTTGTTTTCGCTCTTGCCGGTATGGTAAATGGAATTTTTGCAAAAAAGTTTGATGATATTTCTATTATCCCGACATTTGTGATCACACCGCTTACCTATCTGGGCGGAGTCTTTTACTCCCTGGCGCTACTCCCTGACTTCTGGCAAATCGTCTCTAAGGCCAATCCGATTATTTATATGATTGGTGGATTTCGCTATGGGTTTTTGGGCATAACCGATATCAGCGTATGGCTGGGTGTAGTTATGCTGCTGATGTTTTCTGTACTGTTATTTATCGTCAACCTTTTCCTGCTCGATAAGGGTTACGGTATAAGGACATGAACAATTACCAAGAAACAATGGAGAAAGAATGATTCAACTCTACCTGTGGGCGAACTGTCCCTTTTGTCAGAAAGTAGTTCGGGCGGCCAGTGATATGGGACTCAAGGAAGGCGTAGACTATGCCGAAATCGATGGTGCTCCGGGAACACCTGGCAGGGAGGTCGTTGAGAAAACGGGTGGTAAGGCAATGGTCCCATTTCTCATTGATGGCGATGTGCACATGTACGAAAGTGATGACATCATCGATTATCTACGGAACAAAGCGGGGAGATAAAGAAAAGCGGCCATTCCTGTGACAGGTCGATAATGCACTATTGACTGCCTTGACCCTTAGTTATTCTTTTCTCTGCCAAATGGTCATCTGGGAAACGGAATGCTGGGCTTTGCGGGCCGTCTCTCTGGTAATAAATTCAAAATCCCTGGGTTCGCCGATCATGGCAAAGTACGGCCGAAGCAGATCTTTCAGTCCCTCGAGAGTCGTATAGGGTTCGCCGTCTTTACGGTACCCACCGACCCAGTTTTCCTTGGTGGTGAATTCTTCCAGCCAGGTGTAAGGTGAAGTGAGGATAAGTAGCCCGCCTGGATTGAGCCGTTCGTGGATGGTGCTGAGAAACTGTTTCGGTTTAGAAAGCCTATCGATGAGGTTAGCAGCCAGAATCAGATCATAATCGCTGAACTGTGCCTTGAGGTTCTGGGCGTCGGCCTGGAAAAACTCGATTCGTTCTGCCACTCCTGTCAAACCAAAGTCTTCAAGTTTTCTTTCGTGGTAAGAGACGATTTCACCTTCTTCCGGCAGTTCATAGCGAATCACGCCTTTTTCCTGCATCTGATAGGCGATGCGGATAAACCTGGCAGAAAAATCCAGGCCATTAACAAAGTCAAACTCCCTGGCTAGCTCAAAAGTGGCTCTGCCCACGGAACATCCAAGGTCGAGCGCTCGTTTTTTTGGTTTGTGGGCCATAAGGTTGAGGCATATCTCGGCGCATTCCTTGGGAAAATTTGGGACACCAAAGAATGTGGCGCCATAATGCGCTTCGCAATACTGGGAGACAGCTGTGTCACTTTCATACATGGCTTCGGCAGTCTCCAGCGGCTGCTCAGCCTCGACATAGCGGAAGCCGGCATGCTGAAAAAAGTGCCTGCGAAAGGCGTAGCGCGAGTCTCTGGTGGCCTCGTTTCCCGTGGAGATCCACGACCCACCCTTGATAAGGTTGTGCTGGGTGTCAAAAGTTGGCGTGGAGAAATCATCATACCAGGGATGAACGGCAAAACCGTCGAATCCGGTTATGGGCGTTTCCGTCCACTGCCAGACATTACCGATGAGATCATAAAAGTCGCCGAATCTGAAATGGTCCACCGGAGATGATGAACACCAGTGTTCCAGATTGATATTGCCGGGAGCCTCTTGCCAGTATGGCTGATCTGGTATTTCATGCAGATCGTGCAACCGGTACCACTCATCTTCGCTGGGCAGGCGAATGGGCTTGCTCTCTTTTTCCGCCAGCCAGTTGCAGAAGGCTTTGGCCTCCAGGTAGTTGACTTCGACCGGCCAGTTCCAGGGCATATCAATAATTCTGGCAAGAGTACGAAAACGATATGCACTTCCCTCCTGCAACCAGAAGAGCGGTGTATTCGCGCCGCTGTACTGTAGCCATTGCCAGCCTTCACTGGTCCAATATCGCTCTGTTTTGTAGCCCTGGTCTTCGATAAACGGTAAATACTCCTGGTTTGAGACCAGATACTTGGCCGCCTTGAAATCCCATACATCAAATTCATGACGACCAAATTCATTATCCCAGCCGTATAACGGATGATCCTTGGATTTTCCGAGAGCAACACTTCCCCCGCTTACCTCCAGAAGACGATTCATTGGTGCTTCATCCTGATGCGGACAGATCTCCCACCCTTCCAGGGTGCGGACTTGGTCGATGGGCAGGCGGCGTATGATTACAGAGGAGGTTTCTAAATGGATTCTCGAATGCTCTATCCCCATCATAATTACCCAGAAGGGACTCTCCCATGTGATGGGCATGGTGAGTGGCAACTGTTTGATAATACTGGCAACATGATCGCGTACTTCTTGACGGTACTGGCGCACTGCATCCACTGTCGGCCAGTTATAGTTTTTGTCGTCAAGATCGTCCCAGGACATCTCATCGACCCCGATGGCAAACATGGATTCAAATTCCGGATTGATTCTTTTTTCGGAGAGCCGGGAGATGTTGAGTTTGTTGATGTAAAAGGTGGAGGTGTGACCGAGATAAAAAATTAGCGGGTGACGAAGAGGTTCCGGACGGAGATAAAAAGTTTCATCATCCACGAGATGATCGTATAAATGGGTGTCAAGGTCATAACTTTTATAGAAATAGTCAAGAATTTCAGAACGTTTTTCCTCTGCTTCGCCGCTGTTCAATAGTGTGGTTCGGCTTTTAAATAAATCCATGATTCACCTGTTTTCTGGAAACTGCATCATATTGAAATAATACGTTAGGCATGATTGTATTACTAGGTACTCAAGCGGAGTGTGTCAACTCCGCTATGTCCAGATCCGTTGGTCAGGTTGGTGTGACCTTGGAGGATGTTTCGATTTGACTCGATTTTCCCAGGTCAGCACTAATTCTTCTGGATATAGGCGTCGTAATTTTTCAGATAAATCTCAGAGAGGGTCAGAAATGCAGTAACGATGAGCGGACCATAAATTATACCCAGAATGCCATACACATTCAATCCACCGATAATGGAGAGAAAGACAAGCAGAGTATGCATCTTTACCTGGGCACCTATCAGCTTTGGCTTGAACAGATACTCGATGGAAAGAGAGAGAACGAGATAGAAAATGAAGAGAAAAACACCCTGACCCACATTATCATTTACCATGAGGATGATCGCTGCGGGGACCATCACCAAACCTATACTGAAAATCGGTGGCAAGGCCATGGTTCCATTTCTTATTTGTGGCGATGTGTAAATGTATGAAAGTGATGACATCATCGATTACCTGCGTATGAATCTCATCAAATGAATCATCTTACTCTGCTTTGACAGCCTCTCTGATAGCACGGGAGAGTGCTGTAGCGGAATAGGGTTTTTGCAGGAAGTCAAGAGCGCCGAGCTGTTCAACCTCCCTGATTCTCGCAGTCTTGGCAAAACCTGAAGAAATTATAACTTTAACTGCCGGGTTGATCTTCTTGAGTTCGGCATAACATTCGGCACCGTCTATACCCGGCATGATCATATCCAACAGGACAAGATCAATATTTTTGTGGTCTCTTCTGTATTCCTCAATGCCGGCTGTCCCTCCTTCAGCAGCAATTACCTGATAGCCCAACTCGTTCAGTATTGCCTCGGTCGAAGAAAGAACCAGATTTTCATCATCAACCACGAGTATAGTTTCATTTCCTCCGGGCAAGGGAATGGTTTCCAGCGATTGGGTCGCTTCTTGATCTGTGATCGGGAAATAGAGCTTGAATTCAGTGCCTTCCCCCACTTTGGAGAAAAGTTGGATGTGGCCACCATGTTCCTTCATGGTACCGAAAACAGCAGATAAACCGAGTCCGGTACCCTTGCCTTCATGCTTGGTTGTATAAAAAGGTTCGAAAATCACCTGGCGTGATTCATCGTCTATACCGCAGCCGGTATCGGCTACACAGACTATGAGATAGTGGCCTGGATAGAGCGTGTCTCCAAATTCACAGGTTATCTCTTCCCTAATCTCCTCGTTGATCGTGGTGAAGGCGAGATTTCCGCCGTCTGGCATAGCATCGGCGCTGTTGATGCCAAGGTTGAGAAAAAGATTTTCCAATTGCACGGGATCACCCAGAATAATGCGCCGCTGTGCATGAAGATTTTTGGTAATAGTTATGTTTTTATTGATGCTTCTTTCCAACAGACCAATACTTGTGAGCAACGCTTCATGGCAATCAACCGGTGATGAGATTACCTTGCCTTTGCGGGCAAAGCTGAGCAATTGACGGGTAAGGTCCTTGGCACGGCCTGCCGCATTAAGAATTTTTTGAGCATGGGCGAGCTTCTTCTCATCTTCCTGTAGTTGCAGGCTTAGTATCTCGGCAAAACCGGAAATACCCGCCAGGAGATTGTTAAAATCATGGGCCACTCCGCCAGCGAGTTGGCCGATAGCTTCCATTTTCTGACTATGGGCAAGCATAGCCCGCATGGATTCTCTTTCCGTGATATCATGGCAGATGAGCACTGCACCAACGATTTTGCCACTGTGATCGCGGATCGGCGAGCAGGATCCGCTCAGGTGTTTGGTGGCGTGCTGTGCTGACTTGAGCAGGGTCTTCTCAGGCAGATCAACTACCTCGCCTGATTGACAGCAACGTTTAACCAGTTCGGCCAGCTGCTTCCAGGTATCCGGGCTTCTCTTTTCAAGCAGTTCGAAGAGAGAGCGTCCGGGTAGTTCAGCCAGGGGAATTGCCAGAAGATTCGCAGCAGATGAATTGGCCTGAACTATCTGATATTCTGAATCCACTGATATAACCGCCTCGCCGATGGCCTCTAGGGTGATGGATAAGTTCTGTTGATTTTTTAATAGTCTTTGCTGACTCTTTTTCCGCATAGATATGTTGTAGAATAACATCACGATGATCAGAGTTTGCACAACAAGTAAGAAAATGGCCAACAAAATTTTGTTCCGGTGCCTATGCCACGGCGAATCGGGAGCGCCTGTTATTTCACTTTTAGGAGGTAAAAGAGAGTGGGGTATGGAAAAACGCGCCAGTTCCTGATAATCAAACATGGGTTGGTTGGGAGATTCGGTGACAACCGGAAGATCATCGGCATCGCTGCCCTGGAGAATCTTGATGGCCAGTTCCGCCGCTTTCTGCCCCTGGTTATGGCCATTGACCAGTGAGCCGCCGACAATGCCTTTGCCGAGATAAAAACTCCATACACCGAATATCGGCTGCTCACTGTTCTCTCTGACAATGCGAGCGGCGTCCCGGTAACGCAGGATTTTATCCTCGGAGTCGCGATTATAGCTCATCAGTAAAATAGCAGTATCATCTGTCAGGCTCTGCACAACCCTACCGAGGGTTGCCATGGAGACAGTACCTGAATACATGAACCGGAAATGATCTGCGTATTCATAGGAAATCTCTTCAAGTCTGGCCTTGTTTGCCCGTCCCGAAGTGGTGTCGTCGTTAATAATGAACAAATTGTCCCGTTCCGGGGCAAGTTGTTTGATTATATCCAGGGTGCCACGCAAATCATAGGCTTCAACGACACCCGTTAAATCTTCGACGGTTGCTAATTTTTCAGCATCATAGAAATTCACACCACAGAAGACTACTGGAACCTTGCTGAAGGTTTTATCACGCAGTTGCAGCACCAAGTTAAGGGCATTGTCATCGCAGACAATGATCACATCAGGTGTATTACTCTTATACTTATGATGCCAGAGGGCTGAGAGTAACTCATAGCTTTCCTCAGAGGCATAACGCTTGGAGTCCATGTATTCGACTTTGATGTCAACACTTCCGCCCAGGGTGTCGAACAGAGTCTCATCCAGTCCCTGCTGTACCTCTTTGACCCACTGCATGTCAGGGTGGTAGGAGTGAATTATCAACAGATTGTGCGTATATATTCCCTGTTTTGCCATGAGAGGTGAAGATATCAGGCAGAACAGGATAATGCTGAGGAAAAATAGGAAAGTCATTCTCATACTTCGAAGTGAACAAGGACTTTCCCGTTATGTCAAGAGAGATATGGTGATTTTTATAAATGAGTCGAAATGGAAAAGATGAAGAAACGTCCCTTTAGTTTTTTTGGATGTAATCGTCGTATTTCTTTAGATAGATTTCTGATAAGGTCAGGAAGGCGGTGACGATAAGTGGACCATATATTATGCCAAGAATTCCATATACACTCAGTCCTCCGATAATAGAGAGAAAGACCAACAGAGTATGCATTTTTACCTGGCCGCCTACAAGCTTTGGCTTAAAAAGATACTCGACGGAAAGAGAGAGGACGAGGTAGAAAATTAAAAGAAACACACCCTGACCTACATTGTCATTCACCATGAGAATAATTGCTGCGGGGACCATTACCAGTCCTATGCCGAAAATAGGCAGAAAAGCCAGGATGGCCATGACCCCACCCCATAATATGGGTGAGTTCAACCCAAGAATTGTAAAGATGGCTCCACCTAGAACCCCCTGGATGATTCCGCATATGCCATTTACCTTGAGGATGGCGTTGGCGATCTCTTCAAATTTATTCAGCAGTAAACGATCTTCATCGTCCGGTAGGGGCGAAAGCCGAATAAGAAAATCAACAAGTCGAGGCTGGTCGATTAGCAGAAAGAAAATGACGAGAATCATAATGAAAAAGAAAACAAGAAACTGGAGTATATTGGCGGCCCAGTTGCTTGCCTGATTATAGAGAAAGAGACCACCCATTTTGGCAAGATAAGAAAGTGAGTCGGTTACCTGCGTCGGTTTGAAATCAAAACCTACCTCTCGCAAATACTCTCGAAGATTTTCAATTATTGGACTATCCTGGATAAGCAGTTGCAGTTTCAAGCCGACCCGGCTGTCCCGCCCCCAATGATAAAGTCCCAATGCCTCATCGGTTATGGCCAGGGTAAAAAAGAGCAGAGGGATAAAGACGATGGCAA
>JASJDT010000011.1 GCA_030065655.1 Desulfocapsaceae bacterium
CCAATTTTATTGCTCCCGAAGAATTGTCACCGATAAGGTTTAATCCATTCAGGTTTATCGGGAGCACTCTAAAAAGATTGTCAACGGTCTCTTCCAGATAATTGAGTTGAAAGTAGATAAAAATCACCCGAGAGGATATAAAATGTTTGAATTAAATGGGAAAACAGCACTGATTACGGGAGGTTCGAGAGGAATTGGCAGAGCTATTGCCATTCGTCTTGCTCAGCATGGTGTCGATATTGTGGTTAATTATGTTCGTCATAAAAAGGATGCTCAGGCAACTGCCAACGCTGTCCAGGAGCTTGGCAGGGAGTGTATGTTGGTAAAAGCCAATGTTGCCAAGGAAGATGATGTTGCTGCGATGTTCAACGCGATTGAAGACCGCTTCCAGAAACTTGATATAATAGTAAGCAATGCGGCCTCTGGTGTGCTGAAGCCGGCCATGGAACTGACCGAGCGTCATTGGAACTGGGCGATGAATATAAACGCCCGGGCCTTGCTTACCCTTGCTCAACATGGAACACCAATTATGGGTGAAGGGGGGAGGATGATTGGCGTGTCGAGTCTTGGTGCTATCAGGGCTATTGAAAACTATACAACAGTGGGAGCTTCGAAGGCAGCGCTTGAATCTCTCGTGCGTCATTTAGCCATTGAACTCGGCCCGAAAAAGATCAATGTCAACACCATAAGCGCCGGAGCTGTTGATACCGATGCACTGAAAAAATTTCCCAATCGGGATCTAATTCTCTCCACTGCCTTAGAACGAACCCCCATGGGCAGATTAACAACCCCAGATGATGTTGCTGATGTTGCTCTTTTTCTCTGCAGTCAATTCGCCACGATGATCCAGGGACAGGTCATCACCGTTGATGGCGGTTACGCAATAAGAGGTTGAGAGTTCATTACGTCTTTTAGCGTCGGCAATGAGATAATACCTCTAAGCCTATAACTTTTTAGATGCCAAAAGAGCATGTTTACAACATTAGCAGAAATTATCCTTGCCTCTGCCTCCCCAAGACGACAGAATTTTTTGCATAGTTTGGGCATTAAGTTTGAAATTGCCATTCCAGAGGTAGATGAAACACCTCGTAATGGTGAGCCGCCAGTCAGTTACGTTGAAAGGATGGCAAAAATCAAAAACGATGCGGTGAGGCAGATTTACTCAGATGCTTGGATTATGTCGGCTGATACCATCGTTTTTATTGATAATGTCATTCTTGGTAAGCCTTGCTCAGAACAGGAAGCTGTCGATACATTAATGTACTTGCGCGGTAAGACGCATAATGTTGCCACAGCCTTTTGTTTGTCTTCAGCAAATAGGCAGATTATGCATCAGGAAACGGTGATTACCAAGGTGGATTTTGCGAATTTCTCAAAGGAGAGCGCAAGGGCTTACGTCATAACAGGAGAGTCCAGCGATAAAGCGGGTTCCTATGGGATTCAAGGAATAGGCGGTTTTCTGGTGAAGAGTTTGCAAGGTTCCTATTCTAATGTAGTCGGGCTGCCGCTGACTGAAGTGGTGGAAGCCTTTACTAAATATGGAATAGTAAAAACAAAATGACCTATTTATTTACAAAGTCACTTCCTATTCACCGAAAAAAATGTTTAAATAGGGGAATATGGGTAATTGTACCCTATAAGAGCTTGTTGTGATTAGGAATGCTATGATGATCCGGGCCAGGCTTCAGCCATGTTGATTGGTAGAACATAGCGAAAAAGACACAGATGCCTCAGACAGATAGCTGCAATGAAGTGAGGCTGTTGGTTGGAGAAACGAGTAATGGAGTGAGATAATCACTCACTGAGAATAGTATTGTAAATGATTAATCCCTTGAAGGGATAAAGTTATAGTAAACATGACCCATCTCAGCGACCATGCTACGAAGGGGTAACCGCGGTTATGTGTTAATGGGTGTCCACAGGAGTTGAATTATGGCAGGTGAGGATAAACAGCAGATTGGTTTGAGCGTTTTGAAAGGCTTGAATGCTGCCGTGACAACTACCAAGTTGTATCCACCACACTTTCCTCAGGTTGCCGATGCCGTAGAGAAAGCCTTTGAATTAATAACTGAATACCTGAGTAAACATGGCACGCTCAGCTTCAGTATGACTGATAATGAACCAAAACTCTGCGGTCTTCCTGTGAGTCAGAAAACATTGGGCAAGGTGCACGGAGAGGACATCTTCAGACAACTGAATTTACTCCATCTTGATCATGTCGTCCTTGAAAATGAATGCCTGCGTCCTACCTTCAATGCTTTGATGACTTTTTTCACCACCTCGCCTCAACTCGTAAACAGGGAAGGCGGTGGTCGTGCCTTCGTTGTCAATCTGGGTTTGAACGATAATTTCCCTGAAGAATATACAGCCGAAGTGCCCACCGAGCGGGAAGACTCTTTTGTGAATGTTCTTTCCGAATTGAAGAAAGAAGGGAAGGTGGCAGGTGAAGATATTCAGATACTGATAAATGAAATTGACGGCGAAACCATTGGGGGACAGAAAAAGATTTCCGTATTGGCTGATCATGCAACGAATCAGGAGAGCATGGTCACTCTCATTATAGCTGGTACCAGCCAACTTCTTCAGGGCATAAAGCGTAGCGGTGAAATCTTCTTTCCGTTCTCCTTTGCCACCCTCCTGCGGAACGTAAACCGGGTAGTTAACGAAGAGGATAGAGAGACGCTAGCTCAAGCGACTGCATTGGCTTGTCGCGAGATGTTCAATGACTTTGGCATGTGCGTTGTGCTCCTTCAACACTTTCCCAAGGGATTTGGGATGGAACTCTATGATCGTTTGCTGGCAGCAACAGCGAAGGATTTTGAAAGTATAGTTCATTTGATGCGTGAAGAACAGGCCTCAATAGCAAAAACGGTTGGAAAAACCGCTGAGCAATACGGGTACATTCGGACCGGTATTGAACGTTTCTTTGCTACTGAAAGGGGACAACAGTTTCTCATGCGGGAAAACGCCAAGAGTGCTCTGGATGCAGGAGAGAAAGAACGTCAGGCCAAAAGAATACAAGCAGGAATCCACAGTATTCTAAAAGGTGATGTAAAAAGCCTCAGGAATAAGGAAATAGTCAACAGCCTGCCAGCTACAATAGAGTCATTGATTGGCAAAGGAAAGGATAAGGCTGCTGCAACGATTATCACCAACATCACTACGGAGTTGTTGAAGGATGATGAGCGCAGTCATGATTTGTTGGGAGAATGTCTTGGCAGTGTAGCTGAAGGTTTGGTTAACAGTGAGAAATGGGAATGGCTTGAGAAAGTCTCCATACCGCTGATGGCATGGTTAAAGGGGGTTGACCGAGCCGATGATGTTTTTGAAAATGTAGTTGAGATTCTAATCAAACTGCAAAATCATTATTGGCAAACAGGAAAAGACCATCAGGCTGATACCATTCTTAAACTTATCTTTGCAATTCGTTCAGGAAAGCTGGAGAAAAGTCAAGAGGTTGTGGCCATCGTCACCCGGCTCCAGGATAAAGCGGTGGAGCGAACTCCTTTATCGGAAATACTGGCAAAAAGTGTAGAAGGCAGTGATGAGTTTGCAGATCGTCGACTTATACTGCAGGGGCCGCTTGTGACCCGCTTTTTACTCAATAAACTTCTCGATTCGGAAAATCGGGAAGAACGATTGAAAATACTTGAGTTACTCCGACGCAAAAAATCGATGCTACCGCCCGTTCTACTGGAAAAGCTCGCAAGTCCAATGCCTTGGTATGGCAAACGAAATCTTCTCAAGTTATTGGCTGAGACAGGCAGCAGTAAGCATGCCAGAAAAATCATTGAGTATCTGAACCATGAGGATATCAGAGTTCAGCAGGAAGCCTTTCTTTGCATTGATACATTAAGCGGTGAGGATAAAAAAGATAATTTGCTCGATGCCCTCTCTTTTGCTTCAGGACCTATGATGGAGCAGGTAGTGCGGGCCTTGACCCCTGTTGCTGACGAGGAGGTCATTGGGGTCGTTGCCGATCTTTTGGCTGATTGGAAACATTTCCCCGACGAAATCCGGGATCCGCTATTGGAACAATCGGTAAAACTTCTCGGAAAGACGACAAGCTCCACGGCGGAAAAAGTGCTCGATGACTTCTTACAGCTTGAGAATAAGTCCAGAGCCCGAATTATTGGGGATGCGGTCTGGCAGGCTGCTCGTCAGGCTTATC
Source organism: Desulfocapsaceae bacterium (assembly GCA_030065655.1). Taxonomy (GTDB): domain Bacteria; phylum Desulfobacterota; class Desulfobulbia; order Desulfobulbales; family Desulfocapsaceae; genus Desulfopila_A. Next base: position 4,172 of record JASJDT010000011.1, read on the forward strand.
GAAAAATTCGCACTGCAAGACGAGAGATTAGTAAAAAACAGGCACAGACCGCTCCAAGAGAATCAAGGCCTCCCGCGTTTTCTCCTAAACAGCCGGGAACGACAACAACTCGGAGAACGGAATACCCTGAAGAAGCAGATATAGCTGAACTGTTCGAAAACAATGAGACCGAGGAGGGCAAGAAGCGGCTTGTAGAGCTTATCGGTAAGGCAGCACGTGCCAGTCGCTTTGAGGAGGCCAAAAAGTTGCGGGAATGGCTTGTTGAGGTTGAACCAGCAGCATTGAGTGAAATAATTCAGGCAGCTGAGATTATAGAAGAGGCGCAAAGAGAAGGTATCAGCAATGATTATCTGAAGATCTGGTCAAGGTTGCATGATAACCTGACCTCTGAGGAATTTAATGCAGTGTACTATGCAATGGAGCATGCGAGCTACTCCAGCGAACATGAACTGGTACGTCAGGGTGAAGTGTTTCCAGCCCTTTTCTTTGTCAACCAAGGTAAGGTAAAGCTTTATTTCCATGATAAAAATGAGGGAGAGGTCTTGCTGAGGGTAGTTGAACAGGGAGAAATATTTGGAGGTGATACATTCTTTGATGCCTCGGTATGGACAACCAGTGCCGCAACTCTCTCCCACGCTGAAATTTCATCTCTATCATATGAGCAGACTCGCGAATGGTCAGCCAATCAACCTGCGCTTATGTCCAAGCTGCTTGATTTCGTAAGGCAACACCATCAAGAGAAGACAGCCGAGCAAACGAAAACAAGCAGGAGAGAACATCCTCGTCAGCAGATTCAAGGAGTCGTGCAATTTGATTCTGCAGATGAGCAGAGTGGTACTTACGGTACCAAGCTCAAAGGTGAACTTGCAAATATATGTTCTGGCGGACTGTCATGTGTAGTACGAATTTCTAAGAAGAAAAATGCCAGAATATTGCTGGGTAGAACAATGACTTTACAACTCCCCTCCGCTGATTCAGCCGAAAATAGGATGAATATAGATGGCGATCTAGTGGCCATACGCTCTTTGTACAATGTGGAAAACGAATATTCTGCGCACCTCAAATTTTCTCGCTTACTCACGGAAGAAGAACTCCATTCTGTCCACGAAGCCTGTAAAAAAACAGCAGAATAACATAATCCTGATACGATTGATTATCTATTTAAGCAACATTCGAATGGAAGGTAAAATAGCGGGATATTTTTCCTTCGGTAGCATTTTGCTACTCTTACTCTAAATCAGCTTTGATGTCCAACCTCGTAACTGAAATACTGCAGCTGGATGCAGATTGTGAATATTTGCTGTTTTCCAGAAAAGGTGAACTTCTTTATAACCCTACAGATTTTTTACCCAACTTATCAAGGGAACAGAAAAATATCTGGGCAAAAATTATTTCTCTTCTACCATTTCCTTTTGAAGCTAAATTGGTTTTCGCCGAAGAAACGCTGCTGATCTCTCAAAACGAGATCGGTTTCATTGTCGTTTTCTCAGGTGGTCTGAAAGAATTAGGAGATATGACGGAGCGGTGCTCTCAAGTACGAGAAGCTGTTGCCGATCTTGCCAATCGCAAAAAGCTGCTGGTCGAGATGCTCTCAAAGGCAGATGATAACGTCAAACTGGCACTGCTCGAAGAGCTTGCACCACTGGCCGATAAAGAAGTGTCCACTGGTTTGGTCGCTTTGCTGGCTCAATATAAGCAATTTACCGATGAGCTGAGGGATCAACTGTTGATCAATATTTGCAGAATTTTGGGGGACTGTGATTCATGCGAGGCAATTGAACCTTTGGCTGATTTCATCGCGAAATACTGCAAGACCGGTACACCGTATAATAGAGATATTGAAACAGAAGCGAGAGTCTCTCTGCAACAGCTTGAATTGATTCAACAGCAACAAAGTAGTGTCCTACCAGAAAATGGCAGTCATGACTCTGGTGTGATGGGTATGCGTGAAGATCATGCGGAATCATCCACATCTTCTAGTACTGCTGAGACAACTAACACAAACGATAATGAAAAAGGTTTGCAAGCAGTACAAAAAAAGGTAAAGCCACCGTTAAAAGACGGTGTGGAGCAGAAGATTAAAGATCTGGTTAACCAGGGAAAAAAGCAGGAAGCAGTGGCAATTATCATGAGGTATATTGAAGCTGCAGCTCAACAGAGAATGTTTGAAAAGGCTGAAAAGCTGCGCGATACACTGATAAAAATAGACTCAATGATGCTAAAGGAGATAATTCGGGCAGCAGAGATTATTGAGGAATATAAAGCTGCGACGATTGAACCAGAGCATCAGGAAATCCTGGCAGAACTTATCGATATGCTCAGTGTAGAGGAGTTTAATTCTTTATACCATTCCATGTCACTGCAGAAATTTGAGAATGGCGAGTCTATAGTTGAACAGGGAGCATTTTTGCCGCACCTTTTTTTGGTAATAAACGGTCAAGTGCAGCTGTATGCAACTGTCAATGGCCAAGAAGTCCCTTTAAAAAAAGTGAGGAGTGGCGAAGTTATTGAGCCGGAAACCTTTTTCGAAGCTTCTGTGTGGACCATAAGTGTCAGGAGTCTCGGATCGGATCTTCTCTCTCTTCCCAGGAAAAAACTGGAAATAATGCGAGAAAAACATCCTTCCCTGGAATCACGTCTTGTTGATTATGCGGCACGATTTAGTTCTGCCAATGATTTCTTTCGACAAACCAGAAGATCGAGAAGACGATATGAGCGTAAAAAGCTGAGTGGACGAGCATCAGCCACACTGCTCGATAAACATGGTAAGGAGACCGACGTTTCTTTCAAAGGAGATCTGTTTGACATATCCCGAGGAGGAGTGTCATTCTGTGTTCGAGTATCGAAAAAGAAAAATGCCGGTTTGCTTTTTGGGAAGAGGATTAGCATATCCATTCCATCCGGGAATGTCGCTGCCAAGAGGCAACAAAGCCATCTCGGCAGAATTATTGCAGTGAAGGGCCACCATATCGTGGGTAATGAATATTCCCTGCACGTTGAATTTGACAGGGCGTTGAGTCACGAGGATATGCGCAAGGCTCTCGAGCATGGCTGAAATGAACTGATGGACGATTATACTTGTGTATGGTGAGGATCAACTTCAATGAAATCTCAGATTGAGCAATTTTATCGGGAATGTCTCTCGGACAGCAAAGTGCAGGATAATGTCCTCTCCGCCAGCTGTCCATTTTGTGGTGATGTCGAATCTGGAAACGGCTCCAGAATTGTTGTTTTTCTCAATCCGGCAAGCTTTTTCTATGGTTTCTTTAAATGCCGTGATCACTGCGTTGAGGGTGGTTTTCCACAGTGGTTTGCTCGCCTTAACGGTATTGACCCTGCCAGTGTACCGGGTCCTCTGGAGGATGAGTCAATCTGGAATAACCTCAGTTATCCAGACAAGAAAATTAATGGCGAGGTCGACGACTTTGAAAACAAGCTTGGCCAGGCAGATCTGTCATTCTTTACGGAGGCAGGTGTCGGTAAAGCAACTCTGGAGCGTTTGAAGGTTGGTTATAACGGCCGTTATCTGGTCTACCCTTATTATCAGCTTGACGGCAACGTTTATTCGGCCAGATGTGTTCACCCTGATAATTTTCAGGACTGGTTTTGGCATGGAGATGTGTCCTTTGGCCCTGGCTATACCGGACTTTTCAATGTTGAAGAAATTCAGCGTTGCAGCGGAGGGACGCTTTTTCTCTGTGAAGGTGAAGAAAATTTATTGCCTGTCAAGCAACTGGGTTTTCCAGGTGTTGGCTTTGCCGATAGAGCCGTTTTGGAACGGTTACAACCGGAATTTTTTGGTGCGGTAAAAACGCTTTTTTTCGTTCTTCGTAATACTCCGGAATCATATAGTGCGGCCCGTTTTGCCGCCTCCAAGATAGGTTATAAGGTACGCATTCTATATTGGCAACCGGAGCATCCACGTGATTTCACTCTTATAGACTTTGCCAAAGAAAAAGGGGATAAGCTTGCTCAGAGTTTTGGCGAGATGATTGTTACCGCCAAACCTTTTTCTCCTTTCAACACGGTGGAGAAGGAAGGAAGAGAGTTTTTCGAGACCATTGAAAAAAAGGCAGGAGAAGAATATGGCTCGCTTCTTTCCGGTTTCCCTCTTCTTGATCAAAGAATTGGTGGAATTCATGGAATAAACATTCTTGGAGGAGGGCCGAAAGTCGGCAAATCATGCTTCATGGTGCAAGTTGCCACCGAGCTTGCCAGAAAGAAAATTCCAGTACTTTATTATGATTTTGAAAACGGTAGACAAAGGTTGTATCAAAGAACCTTTTCGAGGCTAACAAAAATAGAGACTTCAAGACTTGCCGGAACGGAACTTTCTGAAGAGGAAAAAAAGCTCTTTAATCAGGCCCGCCAGGTATTTGAGACAATGCTCCGCTACTTTCGGGTAATCAACGACAGAAAGGTCTCTCCTGAACTGATGCGACGTCATATCGATTTTCTTCGCCATGAAACACGCAATGAATTCACGGTTGTCGTCATTGACAGTCTGCATAAGTTGCCCTTCAAAGATCTCAGGGAGATGAGAACCGGTATTGATGCCTGGCTGAGACAAATGGAGGCCATTCGCGATGAACTACAGGTCTCGTTTCTGGTAGTGTCTGAACTTTCCCGGGGAACGGAAGGAAAATATGATGAAGAGCCGCATATGGGAATTTTCAAGGGGTCAGGAGACATCGAGTATAGCGCTGATAATGCCATGGTTCTTCTGCCGGATTGGGATCATATGCAGGAACAGCTCCGGGAAAGAGTGAATAAGCTGTGGCTCGTAGGAAGTAGGGAAAATCCACCAGGACTTGTCGGTGAATATGTCCTTGATTATCCCTATTGGGGATTTCACGAGAGGGCTGCTGGTAAAACTTAGTCCGCATTGTTAATCAATGAGCAGCGGTATCTATTTACTTGCTCAGCTTTAACCCGGAACGACTTTATTCTCTTTCTGCCAAGCCTGTAGGTCTTCGAGCGCTTTTTCAGCTCGCACCTTTCCGCGCAACTTCTTTGGCAATTTTTTCAGGAGAGGCGGGAACAGTCCAAAATTGACATTGGATGGCTGGAATTGGTCAGGATCGGTTCCGGTTAAATGATGAATAAGTGCTCCCATGGCGGTGGTTGCCGGTGGGACGACCAATTCCGTTCCATGCGCCATTCTGGCCGCATTTATACCAGCCAACAGCCCCATCGCCGCTGACTCGATGTATCCTTCAACACCTGAGAGTTGCCCAGCAATAAGAATATTCTGATTTTTTTTCAGCTGCAGAGTGGATAACAGAACATCCGGGGCACAGATAAAGGTATTCCGGTGAATTGATCCATACCTTGAAAAAACCGCTTGCTCCAGGCCTGGAATCATTCGAAAAATACGCTTCTGCTCGCCATAGGTGAGCTTCGTCTGAAAGCCAACCAAGTTATAATGGCTTCCAGCAAGATTCTCTTTACGAAGTTGGACCACCGCATAGGGTTCCCGTCCAGAGCGGGGATCTACCAGGCCAACCGGTTTCATGGGACCATAGCGAAGAGTCTCTACACCTCTACCTGCCATTATCTCGATAGGCAGACAGCCTTCGAAGTATTTCGGATTTTCAAAGCTTTGCAAAGCAACACACATACCATCGCTTAATTCGGCCAGGAAATGAAGATACTGTTCTTTGTCCATGGGGCAATTGAGATAGTCGCCCGGGCCATCGTCATACCGTGATTTTTGGTAGATAATTTTCATATCAAGCGAATCACTTTCGACAATAGGCGCGATGGCATCGTAAAAAAACAACCGCTGCTTGCCAGTCAGCCCGCTCAGACTTGTTGCCATAGGATCGGAAGTTAAAGGGCCGGTGGCCAGAATCAATGGTGCGGACAGTTTCTCGGGGATTTCACTGATCTCCTGCCGAATGATATCTATAGAGCTGTTTTCTTCAATCCTCCTGGTGATATGACCTGCAAAACGATTGCGGTCTACGGCGAGAGCCTTGCCGGCGGGTACCGCAGTATCATGGGCAACCTGCATGATAAGGGAGTCGAAGGTTCGCATTTCTTCTTTGAGAAGACCGATTGCCGAGGTGGGATCATCGGAGCGGAATGAGTTACTACAAACAAGTTCGCCAAGTAATTCGCTTTCATGGGCCGGGCTAAACTTCACCGGTTTCATGTCATATAGAGTTACTTTGCAGTCTCTTGCTGCAGCCTGCCAGGCAGCTTCACAGCCGGCCAGACCGCCGCCAATGATGGTTATTTGGGGCATAGGAATGAATAGGGTTTTATGGCTTATATATTTCGGCTTTTACTTTTCTTCGGCCCCACTGCAACGCTTCACTGTGGGAATCAAAATAGAGATCGATGCGATTGGGCCCTTTGATCGCACTACCCCTGTCTTCAACTCTTCCCCAGCCGTAACCGGGAATATACATCTCCGTACCGAATGGATAGTATCTGGTATCAGCGGCGATTGTGCCTTTTTCCGCGGAAAAATACCATGGAAAAAGTATGGTCCTGACCGGAATCATGTATGGCCGGCGGATGCTGTCGAAGGAGAGTAGTCCTTCCTGCGGCTCTCTTGGAATTGTACCACTGGCGGTTTTACCGGTATATTCCCGCCCCCGGTCACTACCCTCACTGACATAGCGGTTCCAGAAATCGAGATGCAGATATTTGGAACTTCCCCGTTCCCAACTGCAGCAGGATGAACAACCACAGTATGCCGTGGCTGTAAGAACCTTTCCTACCGGTTTTTTTCCGCAACCGCTGACCAGCAGAAGAAGACAAAGCAGGATGGTATGGTATGCAAAACGTCTGGTAGGCAAAAAAGCATTCATTTTCATATTTATGTTCGATAAAACCATTTTTTTATTTCCTGGTCGGTAAAACTGCGTAAAACCGGTCTGCCATGGGGACAATGTGAAAAAAGGTCGGCCTTGGCCATACTATCCAACAGACCATTGATTTCTCCTACGGACAGTTCATCACCTGAGCGCACTGCAGCCTTGCAGGCCATGGTTGCCAGGATGTGCTCCATCTTACCGCCGTCTGAGTGTTCGTCATCACTACCAAAATTGTCAATAACATCAAAAAAGATCTCGCTGGCAGAACATTTTCCGGCAAGAGCGGGTATTGCTGAAATTACGTAGGAATTGCCACCGAACTCAGTGAAAGTAAAACCCATTCTCTCGATTTTTTCACTGTTGTCGGCAACACATTGAATCTGGAGAGGGCTCAACTCGACCGTTTCCGGGAAGAGCAAAGTCTGGCTGGCGACTTGATTCTGCAGATATTGACGGTGAAATTTTTCAAATAGAATTCGTTCATGGGCCGCATGTTGATCAATGACCAGTAGCTCATCGCCTGCTTGACAGAATATATATAGGTTCTTGTATTGACCGATAATCCGAATGTCATGGCTCTGCAAATGCGAGTTGGTCTGCTTGAATATTTCACCATCATCATTAGATATCGTTGCCAGTGGTTCGCGCGTATGCACTATGGAAATCTGCGAGGAAGGAAAAGGAAGCGGTTGCGCTGGTGGAGATTTGCTCTGGTCTGGATTTATTTCCGTCGATGTATCCATCCCTTCTTTTTCCAAATTGAGCGGATTTGTCATGGTTGTTGGGGTAAAACCGGCAGTATGGGAAGGGGGTAGCGGAGCCGGATCACGTTCATCGCTGCGACTAAAATAGGAAGCTCTGAGATGATGTTGATGGTTGCGCATACCGTTTTCAATAGTTTGTTTGATGAATTGATGAATATCACCACTATTGCGAAAACGGACTTCATGTTTGGCCGGATGTACATTGACATCCAATTCTTCTGCGGGAAGGTGCAGATGGATATATCCTCCGGGGGAATGTCCCTTGAGGAGAAAATTACGTAATCCCTCAAACACGGCATGTCGCATCAGTTTATCCCGGATGGCCCTACCGTTGATGAACAGGCGCAGCCGGGCCGACATGCCCGATGATCGCTCCGGAGGCACAAGAAAACCATGAAGCTTACGAGGAGCCCTGCGATTATTGTTTTCTCCGCTAACAGGGATGAGCTTCCCGTGGTAGTTACTGATCGTGCGAAAGCGACTCTCTAGATTGTGACCGCTGGTAAAATGTAAACTCTCCTTGCCATTGACCTTCAGGACAAAAGCTGTCTCGGGGCTGGCAAGAGCATAGTTTTTCATGATCTCATCGATATGACCGATTTCGGTTCGTGAAGTACGCAGAAATTTTTTTCGGGCTGGAGTTCGACCAAAAAGATTGCGCACTTCAATTACCGTTCCCAGGCTGCATCCGACTTCATGGACTTTCTGCAATCGACCAAATTCGAATTCCGCTCTGGTACCGAAATCGGCATCCTGAGTTCTTGAGATGATGGCCATCTTGGCAACAGATGCTATTGAGGGAATTGCCTCACCACGAAATCCGAGAGTATCGATGGCAACGAGATCATGGGATTCATTGATCTTGGAGGTACCATGCCTCTCCAGGGAGAGGAGAACGTCATCTTCGTCCATGCCGGAACCGTTATCGAGTACCCGGATAAGCCGAGTGCCACCACCCTCAATTTCTACTTCTATACGATCCGCACCTGCATCAAGGCTGTTTTCGACCAGCTCTTTGACCACGGATGCTGGCCGTTCGACAACCTCACCGGCGGCGATACGATTTGCTAACTGTTCAGGAAGTATTCGGATTTTTGGCATTAGAAATGATATATTGAATGTTTCGTTGTTAGTGGTACTGTAGCCTGTGGCGATTTTATGACGCTGACAATCAGATCAAGCGGCAGCTCAAGTCAAAATCAAGTAAATCTACCATCGTATAGTAAACAGTGTCACCCTATAAGAAAAGAACATCCACAAAAAGATCCACTGCTAAGCAAACTACCAGAAAAACAGTGAGTCGAAAACCCTATGGTGAAAAACATATCATTGGTTTTCTCTTTACCATTTGTCTTTTGCTCACCGTTTTTTTAGGAGGAGTGCTCAGCCTTATGGTTGCCCTGAAAATACCGGATATCAGAACGGTTGCCCACTATCAACCCTTGCAGACAACCTACATTTATGATCGGCACGGCAAGGTGCTCGAGAGATTATTCAAAGAGAACAGAACCGTTGTCTCGCTTGCCAAGATGCCGCCATTGTTGCCCAAAGCTTTTGTGGCTGCTGAAGATAGTCGATTCTTCGAGCATCCAGGTCTCGATTTTTTTTCTGTACTCCGTGCGGCGGTCATCAATATAAAGCGGGGCGGCAGAGCGCAAGGTGGCTCGACCATTACCCAGCAGGTGGCCAGATCACTCCTGCTTACCCGGGAAAAGACCTACCTGCGGAAATTCAAAGAGGCGATACTGGCGTGGCGAATTGACTCGTTGTTGAGCAAGGAAGATATCCTCTATATCTACCTTAACCAGATCTATCTCGGGGCCGGCGCCTATGGTGTAGAAGCAGCATCCCAAGCCTATTTTAATAAACATGTTGGGCAATTAAGCTTGGGTGAAATGGCCTTGTTGGCCGGTTTGCCCCAAGCGCCGAGCAGATACTCACCTCTGCAATCTCCAAAACGTGCTGTGCAACGGCAACGGTACGTCCTTAATCGCATGGTGGCGGATGGGCACATTAACAAAGATAGTGCGAAAAGGGCATTTGAGGAGAAACTGAGGTTGCGTCAGAAAAGAGAACGTGGAGTTCTCGATGCCGGCTATTATACCGAAGTTGTAAAAAGACGAGCATCTCAATTGGTCAATCAGTCGCGGTTTAAATCTGGATTACGTATTCATACTTACTTTGATGCGAGAATGCAGAAAGTTGCAGTTAGAGCTGTTCGAGACGGAGTAAAAGCATCGTTTGGCCGGCAGGTTCGCCGCGGGAAATCCCAAGGGGAAACGCCACAGGGAGCAATGGTTGGTCTAGATGGTTGCAGCGGTGAAGTGCGGGCTTTGGTGGGCGGCAGAGATTATGGGAAATCGCAATATGACCGGGCCTCCATGGCCAGAAGGCAGCCGGGATCAGCCTTCAAACCGATCGTTTTCAGTGCGGCCCTGGAAAAAGGTTGGGGAAGTAACTCAAGCGTACTCGACGCTCCGCTTGCCATAACCGGAGCAGGTAACACAACTTGGCGACCTAAAAATTATTCCGGTCAATATCATGGCCAGGTTTCGCTTACCGAAGCCCTGGTATATTCCTATAACACCGCTGCCGTTCGTCTGCTCAATTATGTTGGTTTACCAGCGGTCCATCAACTCAGTTCAGACCTGGGTATTTCCTCGGAAATGCCCGGTAACCTCTCGCTTGCCCTTGGTTCTCTGGATGTTTCATTGCTTGAATTGAGTTCAGCCTACTCGGCTTTTATCTGTGATGGCATATATTCATCTCCCCGTTTTATCAGCCGGGTTGAGAGGATGGATGGAAGCATTCTGTTTAACAATACACCGGAGAAAAGGCGGGTATTGTCTGCAAACACGGCTAAAGAAATGCAGGGAATGCTTGGTAAAGCAATCGTTTTTGGGACAGGCAAGCGCGCCAAAGGATTGTGGGGAGAAAGTGGGGGGAAAACAGGTACCTCGGATGATAGCAGAGATGCATGGTTTATCGGCTATAATCGTGATCACATTTCCGGAGTCTGGATCGGCTACGATAAGAATGAAACTCTGGGACAGGGGGAAAATGGCGGGCGGACTGCAGCACCGGTCTGGCTCGACTATATGCAGCAGACCAGCGCTTATAGATGATTATTGCAATTACATCCTTATTACGGTTTTGCTGACACCTCTATAAACAATCCGTGGTCAGTTCAACTTAATGCAGCCGCAACGTCTAGCCGTTTAGCCGAAGATTCCCTTCAAAGTGAAAAAGAAGAGCATGGCCATGATTGCTCCGGCGGGCAGGGTGACTATCCAGGAGAGGATGATATTACCGACCACCCGCAGATCAAGTGCACCAATACCGCGGGCCATACCAACTCCGAGCACTGAGCCTACCAGAATATGAGTGGTTGATACCGGCAGACCGGTTCTGGATGCCAGGACCACGGTGGTTGCCGCTGCGAGTTCTGCACAGAAGCCGCGAGAAGGGGTCAGTTCAGTTATCCTTTTTCCGACCGTGAGCATTACCCGGTATCCCAGAGTAACCAGACCCAGGACAATACCACCGCCGCCGAGGATGAGAATCCAGATGGGCAGTTCAGATTTCTGCATGACTTCACCCCCAGAACTGACGATACTGACTACCGCTGCCAGTGGGCCAATGCCGTTGGCCACGTCGTTGGAGCCATGGGCAAAAGCCATGGCACAGGCGGTAAAGAGCATCATCGGTGCGAAAACTCTTTCCACACTGGTGTAGTGAAATTCCCGGTCCGCATTGACATCTTCGCGAATGTTACGGACGAAATACCAACCGACACTGGCTGTAAGTAAACCGAAAAGGAAGGCAACCCCAAAACTTTCTGCGGTTGTGAATTCGATTTTAAGATGTTTCAAGCCTTTGAAGAGCGTGACGAGAGAAATGATAAAGCCGACCAGAAAAATATAAATAGGTGCATATTTTTTGGCGTTTCTCAGCGGATTTTCAGTGTCGAGAATAAGCTTTCTGGTGCTGATGACCAGTAGAAAAGATATGGTGCCGCCAATGGCTGGTGAGATTAGCCAACTGGCAACCACCTTAAGAACCTTTTCCCATTTCACTGCATCCGGGCCTATTCCCACAACAGCAAAACCGATGAGGGCACCAATGATGCTGTGCGTTGTTGAGACAGGCCATCCCTTAGCTGAGGCAATCATAAGCCAGAAGGCTGCAGCCAATAGCGAGGCAATCATGCCATAGACCAGTATTTCCGGGCTGTTGATGATATTTGTTGGGTCTATTATACCCTTGCGGATAGTTTTAGTTACATGGCCGCCGGCGAGAACCGCTCCGAGGAACTCGAAAACAATGGCGATACAGATTGCCTGTCTGACCGTAACCGCCCCTGCACCTACCGAAGTGCCCATGGCATTGGCTAGATCATTTGCTCCTATACCCCAGGTCATGTATAACCCGAAGATTATTGCCAGAGCTATCAGAATGGTACCGTAGGAAGCAATAATATCCACTTCTATCTCCTTGGTTTATCTGGAAAGAAACAGGGAAATCCTATCCCCTATGTTTTCTGCTTTATTGGATATGTCTCCGACCAGCTCAATGATTTTATACCAGAACATTACGTCCACGGGGTTGAGCTCTTTTTCTATGTCAAAGAGAGCTTTGCAGGTCCGGTTGAGGATGGCGTCAATATTATGTTCGCTTTTCCGAACACCTTTAATGATTTCGGTTACTTTTTCAATTTCTCTACCACCTCCGAAGCCAACCTCGACAAGTTCGTCTAACTCTTCGATCATTTTTTTGGCTTCACCGCTGATCTCGATAGTTCCCTCGAGCAACTCGTCGATGAGGGGTTTGAGCGGTTCTGGAACAATCATCACCCGGTAAGACATGATTTTGCCAATTTCTTCGCAAATATCGGCGAGTCTGTCCTGATCAGTCATCAGACTCAGTAAATCTCTACGGTCGACCGGGAGAAGAAGGGTGGTGGGCATATTCAAGCGGAAAGAATTCTTGATAACATCAGCTTCCGATTCCAATTCCACTATTTGCCTGGCACACTCGACAACTTTGTCATTGTTCTGATCATACAGTGCTTCAAAAAGTGGCGGGAGGTTGCAAATACAGGTAAAGACCATGCGCATATGTTCCTGGATAGGTTTGAAGGGTGATCTGCGCAGTAACTTGGAGAGAGGACTTGTTGATTTAAGGGGCATGTTATTCACCTCATGTCTACAGGAAAATTTATTTTGACCGATGAGAGTTCGACCCAAAAAATTTTTTCCGACTGTAGAGCATCTCCCGAGGAAATGAAACAAAAAAACGGAATATATTTAAAAAAAATATTAGGGAAAAGTTAGGTTTTGGTTAGGGAGGTTGCCAAAAAGCTGTGCCTATTGATGGGAATGTGTAATCAGTCCAACCGGAAGGGCGCCATTAACGGATTCTGTCGATGAGCTTAGTGACCGGTTCTGCGGGAAATTCCAGGGGAATAACCTGGGTACCATCGAGAAGCAATGCTTCAGCACCTTCCTGATGACCACTGTAGATTATGTGATGATTTTTGATGCCGCCGACATCACGCCAATAACTGCCAAATGGATCGAGAGGGGTATGACCGACGATAAAAGGGATCCCTTTGGGCAGATCTAGAATCTTGCGGAAACGTTTCACATCTTTTTTGTTATACCCTTGCAGATGATGTTGGCGCTGAACCCTTCTGGTCGTGATATCATTGATAAGATCTGACCTATCATGAATGTCAATGAGGTCCTGGTAGGTGGTTTTCATCATTGGCGGTGCAGCGTGGCAGGCATAGAAAGAGGCACTTTTGGCAATGTAAGGCAGGGTGTCGTAGAGGCGATTCAAGGCAAGCAGGTACTCATCTCCGCGGGTCTCAAGTAATTGTCGTCTCATGAGAAGCCCCTGAGGAACACCATTTTTGCTGAGCTCCGGATTGAAACTGTCATGGTTGCCGCGAAGATAGAAAATGTTATCGGGAAACATGGTTTTCAATTTGAGAATAAGGTCCATCATGACAATGGAGCTTTCCATATCTTCCATTTCATCAGCCACTTCAGAATGAACAGCATCTCCGAGTATTATCAAACAGGCTGTGTTGGCGTAGAGACATTCCAGGAGATAATTTTCAGTGAGAATTTTGAGTAGGTTGTCCACCTGAGCATGAAGGTCTCCTACAATGACGGGTGTCAAATTTTCGGGAATTTGGACGATGCCGCCTGCGCGGTTCTTGCTGTTTTTCAGGGCGTATGAATCATTGGCGATTATCTGGGTAGCTTTTTCAACAAGCTGTAAGGCAGGCATGGGTTCCAGCATTTGAATGGGACCGCCATAAATTTCCCGCATGGACAGCAAAGCTTCGTATCGATGTGCCTCTATCCGTTCCCGAATATCCTGGTCGTCCGTACGAATAATACTAACCCTTTTTCCCTGCTCCAGTGGGGTGAGAATCAAATCGCCGTTTCTATTGGTCACCTGAAGGTGTCTATTGGCTACATTTTTGTCAAAATCGAAAAGTTTGGAGTAGAGTAGGCTTTCTCGGCCAAGAACTATTGATTGACCGTCACGCAATCTGGAAAAACCGACAATATTTTTGACGCTGCAAGATAGGGGTGAAAAAATTAGCCAGTTCTTACCGATGTGCTTCTTTTTCACTCCGAGGGGAATTTCCGGATGAAAGTGGAGGAGCTGGTCCTCAAGCCTCAGCTCAAAGGTTTTACCATCATGAGCCAATCTGCATGGTGTATGGATTTCCTCCTGCTTTTCAGTAATACTCAGCCAGTTAATTGCCTTTCTTTTGAAGAAATATCTTTTCCAGCTTCCAGAAGAATCAATGATACCTGTGCGTTTATACTGCGGCAGCAACCAGGCCGGCATGCTTTTCTCATTTGTATCAACAATTCGCATAGGTGGTTTTCCAATATCTTCCCGCACATACACCTGCATACCGGCTCGATGCAGGTAAAGGGCAACTTCTCGATATACCGCCGTTTGGTTATTGACCATTTCCAGGCTGAGATCGTCATCGATGGGAAAATATCCTTCATGGTGGCGATCCTGACGACGTTTCAGGACAGTTTTTGGATCGGGAAGCATGAACTCAAAAACGTATTTATGTTTCCAGTCAGAAGAGAAGAGGGATCTGCTGTCAGGAGGTATTTTGATCCGATCAAAGTCCAGAACAAGCAGTTGGTCAGCTTCAAGCCATTCCTTATCAAATACGGTGATTGCTTCCTTTATACCTTCAAATGGCAAACCCAGATGGACCTCACGCGGACGGTAAATAAGGCTTTGGTTTTTCCACCATTTCTTGGTGGTAAGGTCAATGAAGCCTTCGTTGGGCCATCCTCTTATCTGATTGATATAGTATGTCTTGCCGGCACCAGGTGGACCGGTGACAATGAGTTGGAGGAATTCGAGACCGTCAGGAAGGGTCACCCCCCGTATCGTCTGGGTGTGTTCAATGGGCTGTAGCAGTTTTTTTAAAATCTTTTGCATATCATTGTAACGCTAGAGACTTTTTATCCTAAGTCACGTGCGAAATCATTTGATCAACATTGAGGTGACCTGATTTGTGCTGAAGCAACTGTTGAACTCTCCGCTTTTCATGGTATGCTAAAGGTTTGTTACCCATTTTTCAAGCATGACGGAGAAGAGATATGGAAATTATAATCGGTTCAACGCCTCCACTTGGACCATCAGATGACAGTCCAAAGGTTCGGGAATCAAATACCGTGGAGGCAAAACTGCTCCATGTCAGACCACCGCGCCGTGGCATAGCTGGACCTTCTGGAGCCGAACGTAGGATGAAGAAAACTTGTGACCCGATAAATGGGAGAGTCTTGACGCTGATGGTGATGGATGGCAACACCCTGCCTAAAGACATTGAAAAGGCCAACTATCGCGTGAGTCTGCGTTTCCATCGCATGTGACAGGAAACCGTCAGTCTTTGCAGAGATGGAAAGCCAGATTGGCTTTAGCGCCCTGTTGGGGCTAGTAGACGTTCATTGTCCATATGCCGCAGGGGCAAGTGTCTGCACAAAAGCCGCAGGCGATACACTTTTCATCATCGGATACATACTCATAGTCTGCTTCCACAGGAACTCCCGCCACCTCTTTCTGGGTGATCTCCCGACGGGAAATTGCGCCTGTAGGACAGATGGTTTCGCAGAGATGACAGTCTCGGCATGCTGCACACGAAAGACAGCGATTGGCCTGCTCATTTTCCGATGAACCGGCTGATTCGGGCACGTAGTGAGTGATGGTAAGTGTCTGCAGAGGAATGACTTCCTTGGAAAATGGCTGCCAGGGGATGTTCTTGAAATTTGCCAGAATGTATTCGGCAGCAGTTTTACCTGCCCCTAAAGCATTGGTCGCCAACCCTGGACGTTCCACATCGCCGATAGCCATAACCTTGGCATCGCTAGTGAGATGAGCCTCATCCGTTTTGATCCACGATGCCCCGCCCACGGTAACCGTTTCCACTGATCCCGGTAAAAATGGCAGTGCAGGTACATCGCCGATGGAGATAATAACCGTCTGCGCTGGGATTAAATCCCCGTCCTCAGTGATCAGTCCCTCATCGGTAACTTCTTTGGTAACAATTGGCCAGAGGAAGGTCGCCCCATGTTTCTCCGCGGCTTCTTTTTCAAATCCAAAAGCAAGTGGTTTCTGGATGTCTACCAGCGTTACCTTCTCGGCGCCTAGACGATATGCTTCACAGGCAACATCACAGCCAACATTTCCCGCACCGATTACCACAACCTCTTTGCCTACCTTGGTGGTATTGTCACTTTTTGCTTTTTTGAGAAAATCCAGAGCGGGTATAACCTTGTTGCTGCCTGGGAACTGAAGTTTTCTTGGCTTGTGCGTACCAACAGCAATGACCACGTAGTCAAATTCATCGTGCAGTTTGGTAAAAGATTCCTTGTCCATATCAGTATTGAGATGGACATTGATATTTGGGGTTTCGACAAATCTGCGGATTTCTTCATCCCAGATTGCCTGGGACAGGCGTTCCCAGGGAACTACCTGGGCGAGTTTTCCGCCAAGTTTATCGTCACGTTCATAGATATGGGCTTCCACCCCCTCAAGAGCAAGTTGCCAGGCTACATTCATGCCGCCCGGACCACCGCCGATGATGGCCACTTTTTTACCAAGGGGATCTGCAATTTTCAGGGATTGATGTCTACTCACCGAACGGCCAAGTACCTGCATTTCGATCGGTTGATCGACACCACCGCGGGAACAGTTTTCCATGCAGAGGTTGGGGCATATCGCCCCACAAACAGATCCCGGCAGTGGGGTGTAGCCAAGGACCAACTCATAGGCCTCATCGATTCGTCCTTCTCTAATCAAACGAAGGCGATCTACAGTTGGAATATGGATAGGACAGTAATAGGTGCAGGGAGCGGCTTTTTCGCTGTTGGCCCACCAGGGTTTGTAACGGCGCATCTCTCCGGTGACAATCGCATCAATTGTGCTGCGATCAAGACCAGGTGCGAGGTCGCGCAACGGATCGCCACCACCAAAGGCATTGTTCCAGAAGGTGTTGCGGTACTCTGCCATCGGCATTGGACCTGAGAACATCAATGCTCTTTCTTGGGGTGACACGGCCATGAGTGCCTGCCATTCTTCACGCACACTCAGCTCATCTAGGAGCTCAGGGCGCTCGATTTTTTCGAGATAACCAGGCAGACGCTCTCTCAGCCACTGCCACTGGTCATCATCAAGGGCCTGAAGTTTAGCGTTGGTTTTTGAATAGGAATCGTCAATAGGACCACGAAAATAGATGGTACCGCCAACCATACCGACACAGGGGCGATAGCCGAGAACATTTTGGGGATTCTTGGCCTCAACGTTGCATACAACCGCGATTCCACCACAGTTAAATTCAGCAAAGGAATCACCCGTGGAACCAAGTATCCAGAGTTCGGGACGTTGATAATCGGGATTCCACTTGGTCATGGTCAAGCCCCGGGCACCGATGGAGCCGGCGATATATACCTTGCCGTTGGCCATGGCATTGCAGACACCGTTGGTGGCATTGCCCCTCACCGTTATTTCAGCGCCAATGTTGAGATAGCCAACATCGTCTGAGGCCGCACCCTCACAGATTATCTCGGTTCCGGGCATTCCCATGCATCCAAGTCGTTGACCAGCAGGTCCCTTGAGACGCAGGGTAAGTCCACCTTCTCTTTCCAGGCGAATGCCGATGTTGTGTTGGCCATAGGTTTCCAGAAGGAGCTCCGGAGCCTTTTTAGCAGCCTGGAACACAAGCTTTTCAAAATCCATTGAGTCGAGGCGTTGCCCCTGCTCATCGAGACCTTTAACTACTGGAATTGTCACTGATAACTCCTTATAGCAATGGTAATCTCACCGGTACTGTCTTTACGGTGAAAGATATCTATCGTTATCGAAGAGATGCATTTTTAAATGGCAATAGCACTGTTTCCTAAACCTCTGCATACTCTCGTTTCACATGATCAACTACTATCAACAGAACTTAACAAACGTACTTTATTTGCAGACGCTCGGCCGCATCCTTGTCATTTATACCCAAGGCATCTGACATACCCACGGGGAGGCTCTGCGAGCGTCCCAATGGTGCCATGATCTTTTTTACCTCTGTTCTGATGGACATGAAAACGTCGACTACACGCTGGGACACCAGATCCGGATCAAGCCTTCGGTATAATTTCGGGTTCTGGCTGGTAATGCCCTTCGGGCAGATACCAACATTGCAGACGTTGCAGCGATTCTTTTCGTTGCCGAGACAACCTGCAGCGGCCTGCATGATATATTTGCCGATATGAACGCCGGAAGCGCCCAACATGATAAGTGCCATGCCGTTTTGAGCGACATTACCGTTCTTGCCAATTCCACCGGCAGCAAACAGTGGTATTTCGTTTTGTTTACCCTGCGCGGCGAGGTCGAGATAACATTCGCGGATATTTGAAGCAACCGGATGGCCGGTGGCGTTCATGGAGACGTCATAGGCAGCACCGGTGCCTCCGTCGATTCCGTCAATCATCAGGCCGGCAGCATAGGGGTTACGCACCAGATTGTTGAGCACGGATTTGGCGGAAGTTGATGCCGAGATTTTTGGATACACCGGTACCTTGTGAGAAAATGCCGTAGAAAGGGTCTGAATCATCTTCATGACACTTTCCTCAATGGAGTAGAGCGTTTGGTGTACTGGAGGAGAGGGCAGATCTACACCTTCGGGAACGCCGCGCAGTCTGGCAATAAGTTTGGAGACTTTATACCACATGAGCAGACCACCATCACCGGGCTTGGCACCCTGACCATACTTTATCTCAATAGCGGCGGGATCACACTTCATCTCCGGGATTGCCCGAATAATCTCATCCCAACCGAAATATCCCGAAGCAATCTGTAAAATGATATATTTAAGATAGGGGCTTTTGAGCACCCAAGGGGGACAACCGCCCTCACCGGTGCACATGACCACGGGGATACCCAGTACTTCGTTACAGTACGCTACACCCTGCAGAAGACCTAGCCACATGTTCGGCGAGAGAGCACCAAAGGACATGGAACCGATAACAAAGGGGAATATCTCCCGGGTTGGTGGGATCCAGCCGCCGTTTTTACTTTTTTCAAGAAACTCTTCCGGTGGCAGAACCCGGCCTAGAGAGGTGGTGATATTAAACTCATGACGGCCTGCATCAAGCGCTGGATCGGTGAGCATGGAAATTCGATCAAACATGATGCGGTCAAGCAACGTGGGGCCTGTGGCATTCCTTCTTCCCCCACGCTTATAGGGCTCACCTTTGCCGTTATGATAGAAAAGAGAGCGATTTTCGTTAGCGTTGGGAAGAGGTGAAATGGCCTCATTGGGACAGACCATCTCGCACATAGCACAACCTATGCAACTGTTTTGCATTTCAGTTTTCTGCCGAATTCCGGTGAAATTGCGATACTCTGTTTCACGTTTATGAGCAAAAACGTCCAGCTTGGGAATTCGTTGTCTCCGGTGGGCCAGGTAGATGGCACTGCGGGGACAGACCGCGGTACATTGGCCACAGAGAGTGCATCTGTCCTCACGGTGCTGGATTATCCAGGTGTGGTCGCTGTAGGTTAAGCTGCTTGGTGTAACGGATACGGATCGAGCTGAGACCATATTGTCAGTTCCTTTCTATCGTTGGGAATTATTACGGTGTGTTCACGCATTGGCTGAAAATCAAGAGAGGGGTCGCGTTCCGGCACCAGTGCATCGACGCCGCACATTTCGGAGGCGATTGCCCATTCACCGGGGCGTCCTCCTACTGTTGCCGGACGTAATTTCTTGTGGTCCATGACAATAAGGCAGGTCTCATCTGGGAGGGTGCCGATAACGGCATTGGGACCATCAATAATCAAACGTCGGCAGACATCCCTCAAGCCACGGAGAAAATCTCCTTGAGGATGTTTTGCCAGCTCTTGATCGCGCAAGGGGGTGATAATATGTTTGTAGGCCTGCAGGGGGAGCTTCAGTTCCCTGAGAGTATAATGCAGGATATGGGCAAAGACTTCCGAGTCGCTTTGGTAACCAAGGTATCCCGGTAGCTTACGACCGAGCAACCAGTCGCGAATAGGCACGAAAGCCGTGTTTTCACCGTTGGTCATGGTTGCTATACCTTGGATGAAGAAGGGATGGCAGGCATAAAGGTTTATGCCATAGTTGGTGTTTTGTCGTCCCTGAGCCATGCACACTCTCGACTTGATCTGGCCGTCATGGAGCTTGAGGGCGTCACCGATTTGCAGTGGCCAGCCCACCTCTTTGATCATGGCAACATCGGGGTAAAAAGAGAAGATGCTAAGATCGCCGCCATGCTCCTCGCCTATTTTTCGCAAGGCTATACGAGTACGCAGCATTTCATCTTCTCTTTCCTCAGTTGACTTTTCTTTGAACTCCGCTGGCATTCTGTAGGCACGTAGTAGATAGCGGTAGCGATCCTGTGCCTCGATGAGACCATGTTTCATGTCAAATCGATGATCGTATTTGAGTTCGTAGCCATGACTATCCATAAATTCATCAAGCCGGTATTCCGCTTTCTTGGTATGGGCAACACCGGAGAGAACCGGGAATCTGGGATTATACTTGAAGTCTTCAAATTCCAGTCCTCTCAGCAATAGTCCCAGGCCTGATCCGTCATATCCTTCTTTCATGGCTTCCATGGCGGTAAGCACTGAATATGGTGAAAACGGCTCATTGGCTGTTTTTAAGGCTAAACGACACATGTTTTCTCCTGATAGAGTGATATATACTGCCGGCGGCAGAGAGTAATTACGGCAGAATGTGAACCGGTGGGGGTACTTCTGACCAGGTAATAATGAATCCTAGGTGACGAACGTGTATAAATATCATGAAAATACAGGTAAGTCAATATAGTTTAACTGAGAGGAATAAGGGGGAGAACTATCTGAAAGAGATGAGAAAAAACGAATTCCAAAAAAATGATTTGTATTTTGGTGCAAAGGCAAGGTCTCAAACGAGCGCTCAAATAACACATTGTTGAAGTTGAGCAACCAAGTTAGCCGTAATAGTTGACGAGCAACTTAGAACAATCATAAAAAAAGCTCCGCAGGCAAATTGCCAGCAGAGCTTGAAGTATTGAATAAGACTTTTTGTGGTATGAATGTCTATTTCAGTACCTTGCCAACATTTTTTACTTGATTGACGGTTTCCTTGATCTCGCCAGCTTCTTTTACGCCCGGGATACTATCAACCACTTCCTTGCCGCCTTCTTCAACATCCTGTATGCCTTTTTTAAAAGAAGTAATGGCTTTGCCTAGTCCTGAGCCTATTTCCGGCAATTTTTTTCCACCGAAAATGAGGAAAGCAATGGCCAAAATAACCACAAGTTCCGGCGTTCCTAGTCCAAACATGATGACCTCCTAACAGTATTGTGCAATGTTGTCCGGGTAATTATGAGGAAGAATCGTTTTTATCCTTATCGTCAATCTTCTTTTCCGACTCTTCATCCTGGTGCTTGGTTGCTTCCTTGAAGTTTTTTATGCCTTTACCAATACCCGAGCCAATTTCCGGGAGCTTGCCTGCTCCGAAAATAATCACAATAATTACCAGAATAACGATAAGTTCCGGCATTCCAAGTCCAAACATAATACATCCTCTAGTGGTGAGCTTTACCAGATGGTGCTGACCTTCAGCACATCATGGCAGCATTTAGTGTTTAGTGGAAATCTGACTTTAGATTAGTCCGTGGAGAAAGTCAAGACTGGTGAGGACTCCTTGTCTTTTTACCTGCTCCTAAAAGTGTGTGAAAAAAGGGTGTGACGGCAGTACTTGCTGAGAGGCTATCTGCTTATGATCTTGTCAGTTACGCAATTCAACAATGTTCTTAGCCATTTTTCTCATTGTTGCCAAGAGCTTGGACTCATCAATAGTCAGGAGTTGGCGATTTTTCATGAGTGGCCTGCCATTAACATATGAATGGATGACATCGCTACCTCTAGCCACATAGGTGAGGTGGGAGGGGAGGTTGTAAAGAGGGACCATGTGCGGCTGGTCCAAATCGAGAACGATAAAATCCGCTTTTTTACCTACCTCAAGAGTACCAAGCGTTCTTTTTCTGCCCAGGGCATGGGCCCCACCAATGGTTGCGGCCGCAAGGGTGGTTTCTGCATTCATCACGGTCGGGTCCATGCACCTGGCCTTGTGGGTCTGGGCGACACTGTTCATTTCGCTGAACATATCGACATCATTGTTGCTGGCGCTGCCATCGGTTCCAAGGCTGACATTTATACCATGCCTGAGCATCTCAACTGTTGGAGCCAGGCCGGAGGCGAGTTTCATATTTGATTCGACACAGTGAGCAACGCTCACTTGACGTTTACTTAAAAGTTCCATGTCGGTCGTGGTAAGCTTGACGCAATGGGAAGCAAGGGTGTTGCTCCCCAGCAAACCAAGATTGTCAAGGTGTTCAACCGGGCGAAGGCCATAGCGCTGGCGGCAGGTGTCGACCTCCACGTCATTTTCAGAGAGATGAATAACGTAAAGGCTGTTGTTCTCTTCAGCCAGGGCACCGAGCCTGGTCAGCAGGTCGGGTGAGCAGGTGTAGACGCTGTGCGGGTCGGTGGTGATGGTTACGAGCTCATTGTCTTGGTATTCGGCAAACATCTCCTGCAGATAGGCGATGCCATTTGCCATTTCTCCATAGCAGGGAGATGGGAAATCATAGAGAACTTCGCCAACCCAACCGCGAATACCGGTGCTGTCAACTGCCCTCGCTACCTCTTTGGAAAAGAGATACATATCGCAGAAGCTCGTGGTACCTGAACGGATCATCTCGGCGATGGAGAGCAGGGTTGACTGAAAGACCATTTCCGCACTAAGTTCGGCTTCGATGGGAAAAATATGTTTTTCCAGCCAATCCATGAGAGGAAGATCGTCGGCAAGTCCCCGTAGGCATGACATGGCGGCATGAGTATGGGTGTTTATAAGTCCCGGCATAATCAGTCCATGTTCTTCCCAGATAACTTCAGTTTCCGGGAACTTAGAGCGTAATGCATCCAAAGTATCCACTGCTGTTATGGTATCACCACTGACACCAATTGCCCCCTGCTCAATGACACTTGTTTGACGATGGGTTGGCAGGACGTAGCGG
Source organism: Desulfocapsaceae bacterium (assembly GCA_030065655.1). GTDB lineage: Bacteria > Desulfobacterota > Desulfobulbia > Desulfobulbales > Desulfocapsaceae > Desulfopila_A. The sequence continues at coordinate 27,389 of JASJDT010000011.1, forward strand.
GCAGCGGCAAGATAATCGGGAGATGTGGTATTCATGGCACGAGCAGTTGCTGGAACTGATTAGAGGCTTGAAAGTATTTTGGTAACGAGTTTTTTCAATTGTGGTTCAACGCGGGCGGCAGCGTCAATTATGTCCTCCAGAACGATGGGAACAAAATTGTCGGGATCATTCACATTGGAAACCACCGAAAGCCCAAGTACCTTGAGACCACCGTGTATGGCAACGATAACTTCGGGAACCGAAGACATTCCCACTGCATCCGCACCTGCCTGTCGCAGAAATCGGGTTTCAGCCGGTGTCTCGAGGCTCGGTCCAGGGATGCAGGCATAAACGCCAGTCCCGATATTGTCAATCTTGCAGGCAGTGGCACAAGCAAAGGCCGTCTTGATGAGATCTTGGTTATATGGCTCAGAAAGGTCGGGAAAACGCGGTCCCCAGCTATCTACGTTGGCTCCTCGCAAGGGATTTTCCCCAAGAAAATTGAGGTGATCCCGAATAACCATAATGGAGCCCGGTTGTAAATCGGGATTAAGACCACCGGCGGCATTGGTTATGAAGAGGTGCTCTGCCCCTAAAAGCGATAGTGCCCTGACAGGCAAGGCTACTTCCTTAGTTGAATAGCCCTCGTAATAATGAAATCTGCCCTGAAGGACAACTACTTTATGATCGCCCAGCCTACCGAGAATAAGGTTACCTTGATGACTTGTCACGGTTGGGGTAGGAAAATGAGGAATTTCACTGTAGGGAAGAACATAGTCCGCCTCGATATCGTGGGCAAACTCGCTGAGACCGGTGCCCAGTTGGATGATAGTGCGAGGTGTGTAATCGAGCTTTCTCTTGAGAAAACTTACACATTCTTCAACCTGTCGTTGATAGTCCTTATCCGTCATTGACATTTCAGCTGGCGTGAGTGCGGATATAATTTTTAATTAGCTCTTGATCGGCGGTCATAATTTCACAGCGGCTTTCTTTGTCAAAAATATTTTTTATAGCTTCTGGTATATCCGGTTCTATTCCGGTGGCTGCCTTGACAGTTTCACCAAACTTTGCCGGATGAGCAGTGGCAAGACAGATCATGGGAATGTTTTTCTGCTGTTTCTGCAGGCCTGCAAATACTGCTATTGCCGTGTGAGGGTCTAGCAGGTAATTATATTCTTTGTGAAAATTTGCGATGGTATCGGCCAGTTCAGCCTCTGTTGCAGCTATGGCACCAAAATCGCGTTGGATATGATCGCAATGGTTACCGAGCTCGAGTAAGCCTTTTTCGCTGAATTCCTCCATTGCTGAAGCGGTTCTTTCTCCATCCTTATCCAGAAGATAATAGAGATAACGCTCAAAATTAGAAGCAGCCTGAATATCCATTGAAGGGCTTGATGTACTTTGCACCTCCGCTTTCGAATAGTCACCATTCTGGACGAACCGACAGAGAATGTCATTGGTGTTGGTAGCTAGAAAGAGTCTGCGGATAGTTCCTTCGGGCAGCAGGAGTTTAGCTATATAGCCTGCAAAGATATCACCAAAATTGCCGGTCGGGACGGCAAAATCCATGGCCTTGTCACCTTCATGTTTGATGACGTGCAGGCTGCTGTAGACATAATAGACAACCTGGGCAAGTATTCGAGCCCAATTGATTGAGTTGACCGCACCAAGCTGATATCTTTCCTTGAATTCTATATCGCTGAAAATATCCTTGACGATTTTCTGGCCATCATCAAAAGTGCCCTCAACAGCAATGTTGAAGACATTGGCATCGGTCACCGTGGTCATCTGTTTTTCCTGGACCGGGCTTATGCGTTTGTGCGGATGGAGGATGAAAATATTAATCCGCTGTTTGCCGCGCACCCCATAGATAGCAGCACTCCCAGTATCACCAGAGGTTGCTCCGAGGATGTTAAGTGAACCGTTGTCCTGTTCAAGCAGATATTCAAAGAGGTTGCCAAGGAATTGCAGGGCAATATCTTTGAAGGCCAGGGTCGGACCATGAAAAAGCTCAAGAATATGCAAATCACCATGGTGCACCAGAGGAGTGATTTCGGCGTTGGTAAAGGTGGAGTAAGACCTCTTGATGAGGTCACGCAGGTCGCTTGAGGGTATATCATCGACAAAGCGGGACATGATTTCAAAGGCTAGCTCCGTATAGGTCAGATCTTGCCAGGAGGCAAAGGTTTCTGCTCCTATACGGGGAATATTTCTGGGCAGCAGCAACCCGCCATCCGTTGCCAGACCCATCATAACTGCCTTGCTGAAAGATATGGGCGAGATGCCACCGCGTGTGCTTATATATTGCATGATTTTCTTTTCAACTTTTTATAGTGTTGGATGAGTTGGCAAGCGCTGATATGGAGGCCTGCTGTTGGGAAGTACTCATTTTTAAGAATACTCTCTTTGTCTTAAATAAGACCATCAAGAAGCAGAATATTGACTGGGAATGAAAAAGATAGCGTTTCTGCACTTCGTCTCATCGGTTCACAATTAAAAACATTACCAGATAACAACCGTATCCATAATTTGTTATGATGCCTGGGTGTCAATCAGTCTCTATTTCAACTTTCTTGGCATCGTGCCAGAGTCCCTCAAGATTATAAAAACTCCTTTGCTCATGATAAAAGACATGAACAACCACGTCATCGAAATCGAGCAGCACCCACATCCCTTCTCGCATTCCTTCGGTGTGTGAGGGTTTGATTCGTTTCGCACGAAGCTGATTTTCTATGGCTTCGGCAATACCTTGAACATGACGTGTTGATCTTCCGTTCACTATAACAAAATAGTCAGCAAACGAGGAGATCCCATCAACATCAAGCACGGTAAGGTCCTCAGCTTTGGCGTCCGAGGCGATTCTGGCGCAGGTAGAAGCCAGTTCAAAGCCGGACTGCGCACGATATTCTTCCTTTAATCTTTTCATATTCTAAATATGTAGACGTGATATTTAATTGCTATTATTCTTTTTTCCTGATTTGCGTGGTGGAAATTCAAAGCTGATTTTACCATTTTTTTGCAAAAGAAGATAGGCATCAAATGGGCGCTTCTTTTTGGAAATAAATCCTTTAATGAGCTCCGTTTTACCAGTATTGAGCAGATTGGCTATGGTATCAGGGGAAAGTTCGCGTGATAGAATTATTTTGCTTATTTTTAGTCCTTTTTTTTCATCTCCCTCCAGAGCCGACTGTGACATGTAGCCCGCCGGTGTTTCGTAAACGGGCGTGTCGTCAATGGGTGATTTACCAAGCGGTTGTTGCTGCATTATTTCATCAATATCGAGCTCATCCGTGGCGTTGGCAAAGATGAAGTCCACTTTTTTATTGGTCAGCTTGATTGAAGCACTGAAATGTTTGCCTTTTTTTGAGAGAAAGTTGGCAAAAGGGCCGATGGTCTCACCTTTGATGAGAGCTATGATTTCTTCATCGCTCATCACTCTTCCCCCAAGAATCTTGCGGATATGCATGGAATCATCTTCAGCATGATAGGCGATGGGCGAGGAATAAAAGCGCAGACCGTTCACCGGACTAAAAGGTGCTTCGGGGCGCACTTCCGACTCTTCAAAATTTACTATCTGCGAAGTAATATGCTTGGTAAGATCACGGATCTCCCGCATAAAACTCTCTCGTGTCATCTCACCTTTCATTATTTGATTAAGTTTGTATTCCCATTCGCCAGTCATCTCCGGTGAAGCCAAAACCTCAATCTTCATGGCGTCGAGGAGTGCCAGAAGTTCTATGGCCTTACCCGTAGGGACGAGTTCTTTGGCTTCACGAACGACATATTTTTCATTGATTAATTTCTCGATGATTGCAGCCCGGGTGGCCGGCGTTCCCAAACCTCTTTCCTTCATGGCTTCGGCAAGTTCTTCGTCATCAACGAGCTTGCCGGAGTTCTCCATTGCTGAGAGCAGCGTTGCTTCACTGAAACGAGGTGGCGGCTTGGTCTCCTTTTCTTCCTCCCGGATATCGGTGCAGATCACTGTGGCATCATCTGGGATTGGCTGCAGGATACTTTCCTTGGTATCATCCGCTTCTGCACCATAGATAAGTTTCCAGCCCGGTTCGGTCATGATTTTACCTTCGGTGATGAAGGTTTCCTCTTTCACCAAAGATATTCGTTTCGTGACCAAAAATTTGGCCGGGGGAAAGAAGACAGCGAGGAAACGCTGGGTAACCATAAGGTATATTTTTTCTTCAGCTTCAGAAAGATTTTGTGGCAGTTGCGTAGTTGGGATTATGGCGTGATGATCGGTAACCTTGGCGTTGTTGAATATCTTTTTATTCTTTTTGATATAACTTTTTTCAAGCGCCATCTCGGCAAACTTGCCAAGTTTCCAGTTTCTTTGGCGTACGGTAACGTCTTTGGCGGTCTTCAGGTAATCTTCAGGCAGAAATCTGGAGTCGGTCCTGGGATAGGTCAGCACCTTGTGCCTCTCGTATAAAGCCTGGGCAATATTCAAGGTGTTCTTCGCGGAAAAACCGAACCTGGCATTGGCCTCCCGCTGAAGAGAAGTCAGATCGTAGAGTTGTGGTGAAGTTTGTGAAGATTGTTTACTTTTTTCGGAGACCTCAGCCTGACCTTTTCGGCATTTATCAAGTATCTCTCTGACCCTGTTTTCATCCCATAGCCGATCGGCTTTGAGCTCTGGTTTTTGCGGATCTGGCGAGAATTTAGGATCATTCCATTTACCGATATATGAGCTGTCATTATAAGTAAATGTTGAAAAAATATTAAAATATTTCTGTGGCTTGAACTCTCTACGGATCTTCTCCCGTTTGACCAGAAGAGACAGGGTCGGTGTCTGAACCCGACCACAGGGAGTAAGAAAGAATCCCCCCCGGCGGGAATTGAAACCGGTGAGTGCTCTGGTTGCATTTATACCGATAAGCCAGTCCGATTCGGAGCGGCAAAGGGCGGTATCTTCCAGGGTCACCATCTCCTCGTTGTCTCGCATATGCTGAAATGCTTTGCGGATAGCTTCACTGGTCATGGACTGAAGCCATAATCTCTTGAAAGATTTTTGAGCAACCGAGTTGTTCCAGACAAAACGAACAATGTTCTTGAATATGAGCTCGCCTTCACGACCGGCATCACAAGCATTGACAATAGCGCCAATATCCTTGCGGCGGATAAGTTTTTGCAGGGCATTGAGCTGACTCTTGGTATCAGGTAATTTCTTGAGTGGGAACTTTTCAGGAAGAATAGGAAGATCCTGAAGGCTCCACTTTTGATATTTTGGGTCAATCTCCTCAGGGTAGCAAATGGCAACCAGATGCCCTATGGCGAACGAAATAATATACTCATCGCCTTCGAAGTGTGTTTTGGTTTTCTTGTATTTACCCGGAAGAACCTTGGCGAGATCTGCTGCAACACTAGGTTTTTCAGCTATTATAAGAGTTTTTTCAGTCATTAATTATAAGTGGCCAGCTTCAACAGTCAGCGTTTTTTTCTGATATTTTGTAGAGCTTTTGTCCGTATTCTGTAATGCAGTGGTGCACGGTTCGTAATTTATCTGGTCGAGTTGTCCATCATCCTCATCTGTTGTTCTGGCTGAAATGTTTTTTTCAAAGTCTTTAGGTCTTTTTTTTAAACCTGATGGTTATTTCAACCTATATACGATCTATGTAGAAACTTAAGCACAAAATTATACGTCAGACGGAGGTACTATTGGGAAAGACATTATTTCTTGGTAAAGAACGGTAATGGAAATGTCCGTTGTTGTATAATTCGCTCTCTGGTTTGTCAATTATAAAATGAATTATATTTATTCTTATGTACTTCACCGAAACAACATAAATGGTAAAGACACTTTATAGTAAAAATGCAGGATAAATTGTATGTCGTGTCAAATAAATGTCAAACAGGGCAAAATTCAGCGAAGGATCAATCGTTCATGGTAATGTAAAGACGTTTATTTTTCGGGGAGATTAAGAAGAAGGCATCCTGGCAAAGATATAGTTCCTTATTTCTTGACAAAGTTTATATGAAATGTTTAAATTGCATGTTTAAAACGAGGCCGAGCGGGCGTAGCTCAGTTGGCAGAGCGCAAGCTTCCCAAGCTTGAGGTCGCGAGTTCGATCCTCGTTGCCCGCTCCATTTGTGCTGTACGGAGTGTCGTTGAGGCAGGAATCAACCGGTTCCGAGTATACCTGCTGAAATTTTGGCAGGCATTTGAAAGTGGGCTTTGCCCGCTTTTTTTTATGTCCGTTTCCAGGTGAAACTATCTAAGGGATTATTGTCTTGGCGCAGTAGGAATGCCTGTTTGAGTTGAAATGAGTGAAATTGTCAAAGAAAAAGTAAGCGCCTATGCAGAAGAATTGTTGCCCTCTCTGGGCCTGGAACTCGTCGAAGTTCAATTTCGTAGAGAGCAGCACGGCTGGGTCCTGCGGGTCTTCATCGATGCTGAAGAAGGTGTGAATCTTGATGATTGCAGCAGGGTGAGCAGAGAACTAGGCGATTATCTCGATGTCGAAGACATCATAGATCATGCCTATAACCTGGAAGTTTCTTCGCCTGGACTGGAGAGAAAGCTTATCAAGACAGAAGATTTTGCACGTTTTGCGGGCAGTAAAGCAAAAATAAAATTTCAGCAGCTGTATGACGGGCGAAAAAGTTATGTTGGTGAGATAGTAGATGTAGATGGAGATGAAATTTTGCTGTTGTCGGAAGATGGAAAAGAGCTGCGTTTTACCTTTGCTATGTTGAGTGCAGCGAGGCTTTCTTTATAATTGTATATACCATTTTTTACTAATTGAAGAGTGTCCGTTCAGAAGAGCCAGGGCAACAACGTTGGAGTTACGTGATGCTGTCAGATTTAAAACGCATAATCGATCAGATCAGCAGGGACAGAGGATTTAATAAACAGCTTTTGATCAGTGCTATTGAGGATGCTGTTGCTTCGGCTGCCAGAAAAAAGTTGGGTAGCAGAAGAGATATTGAAGTCCGCTATAACGATGAATATGGCGAGGTTGAGATATTTCAGTTTCGCAATGTCGTTGAGGTTGCAGAAGACGAGCAAACTGAAATTTCATTGGATGAAGCTCTGCAACTGGACCCGGAAGTTCGACTTGGCGACGAACTAGGCGAAAAGATGGACAACATTGAAGATCTCGGCCGCATTGCCGCTCAATCAGCCAAGCAGGTAATCATCCACAAGATGAAGGATGCGGAAAAAGAGGTCATCTATGAGATGTTCAAAGGACGTATTGGCGAAGTTGTCAGCGGCATCGTCCAGCGCTTTGAACGTGGCAATATGATCGTGAACTTGGGTAGAACGGATGCGATTCTTCCAAAAGACCAGCAGATTCCCAAACGTTCGTTCAAGCAGGGTGACCGGATTCGGGCCTATCTTACTGAAGTTCGACAAAATACCAGAGACGCCCAGCTGATGTTGTCTCGTACCTGTGATGAATTCCTGGCCAAACTATTTCAAATGGAAGTGCCTGAGATATCTGAAGGGATTGTCAAAATCATGGGAGTGAGCAGGGAGCCGGGTTTTCGAGCTAAAATTGCAGTGAGTTCCATGGAAACCGATGTTGATCCGGTAGGTGCCTGTGTTGGTATGAAGGGTTCCAGGGTACAAAATGTAGTGCAGGAGTTGCAGGGAGAAAGAATAGATATTGTCACCTGGAGTCCGGATCCGGCTAAATATGTCTACAACGCTTTGGCCCCAGCCCATGTGAGTATGGTGCGGGTTGATGAAGAGACAAAATCGCTTCTGGTGGTCGTCCCCAATGATCAGCTATCCTTGGCCATAGGGCGCCAGGGGCAGAACGTTCGCCTCGCCTCCAAATTATTAGGCTGGAGAATTGATGTAAAAAGCGAGCAACGCTATGCAAATTTAGAGGATCCAGGATATCAAAGTTTGCTGGCCATCGAAGGTATTGAGGAGCCCCTTGCCGACCAACTCTTTGCCAAGGAGATAAAATCTGTTAAAGATCTTGCCGTAGCAGATGTTGACTCTTTGATTGTCCTGCGGGCTATCGATGAAGAGTTTGCCCAAGCAATGATAAGCGCGGCTGCTGAAACGGTAGAAAGTGGTGTTGATTTTGAAACGGTAGCAACTGATGATGAGGATAACGTTCAGGCTGAGGGTGGTTCTGTTACTGCCGAGCAGGATGAAGTAGATAGTGTAGGTGATGTTGTTGAAGCCGAACAGAATGAGGATTCGGCCGATGCAGGTGATGAGAAAGAATAATCCGTGTCTGAGCCGGTACGCACATGCGTAATATGTAGGAGCAAAGCGATGAAATCAGCTCTACATCGCTTTGTCTGGGAGGATGGAAGTCCTCTACTTGATGAATATCAAAGAAAAAACGGCAGGGGAGCATACTGTTGCAGGAGTGAAAGATGTTTACAAAGATTTCTTTCACACCGGCAAAGGTGGCTCAAAATTTTTAATAAGCAATGAAACTTCTTGATGACGCCCAAGCAGAACTTCTTGCCTGTAAGACAGAACAGGCAGAACGATTGGCAGCGTATTTTTGCTGAGGAGAGGTATTACGGGAGCAAATGATGAGCAGGGTGAGGATTTACGAACTAGCGAAAGAAGCCGGAATGGCGAGCAAGGATTTGGCCGCGAAACTCATTGAGCAGGGTTACGACATCAAAGGCCACAGTTCTACCGTGGATGATGAAACGGCAGAAAAGATCCGTAAAACCGTATTGCAAAAACCGGAAATGGAGCGCGTTGAGAAGAGGATAGACGATCCCAAGGGAGCAACTGTTATTCGCCGAAGATCAACTATTATCAGGCGAAGAAAAGCTCCGACTGAGGAGACAGAACGCGAACAAGAAGCAACAGCTGAGGAAACAAGTCAAACAGAGACAGCTGACAGCGCTCCTGCCGGGGTGGAAGAGACAAAAACGCAGGCTGTAGAAGAGGCCGATGCTGCGCAGGTCGAAACGGGTAAGGAAGTAGAACCCCAAATAGACAAAAGCGAAGAGGCAGCAGCCCCGACAAAGAAAGATTCTGCCATAGAATCCTCTAAAGAGATCATCGAGCCGGAAATGGCCGCTGAGGGTGGCGCTGAGACTGATCTTGAAGAAGCTGCGGTTGCTACAGCGACAAAAGAATCTGAAGCTGTTGAGGTTGATGAAGCTGCTCCGGAGACGGAAAAAAAGGTTAAACCGAAAGAGAAAAAGAAGGTAGCCTCGAAAAAGCTGGCTCGTGTTGTAGGGACAATCGATATCCCAGTTGAAGAAGAGCAAAAAGCCTCACCGCGGCCTAAGAAAAAATCTGTCCGGCCCTCCGGTGCTCCTGGCCATGAACAGCCAGCTGGTCAAGATGGTTACGACTCTGGAAGGGCTCGCAAAAAAGGCAAGAAGGCGGATCAGACTGAAGCTGATGAAGAGTTTGGCCGTAAAGCCGGTAAAGCGGCCAAAAAAGCGAAGAAAGCGGTCAAGTATACGCATTTTGGCAGTGACTATCAGCGCTCACCTGGCAAAAGAGGTAAAAAAGGCGGGAGAGGCAAAAAAGACAGTAAACCGATTGCCCCACCTCTAGAGATGAAGGCAAGTAAGAAGCGGATCAAGGTTTTTGATTCCATTACTGTCGGTGATCTCGCCTCCAAGATGAGGGTCAAAGCAAGTGAGGTAATAGCCAAACTGATGGGCCTTGGGGTAATGGCAACCATGAACCAACCGGTTGATGTGGATACTGCCATGCTCATTGCCAGCGACTTTGGCTATGAGGTCGAGCAAGGTGTGACTGAAGAGATTGGTATCCAGATGCTCGATCAGGAACAGGAAG
>JASJDT010000119.1 GCA_030065655.1 Desulfocapsaceae bacterium
TTCTGATCAGCCTTGCCAAAACCAAAAAGATCGCCATTAACGCCAACCTGAATAAATCCTTTCGCTTTGACATCCTTTAAGGTGTCTCCATTCCCTGCGAATACCAGACTTGCTGATGATAACAACAGGGTACAGCCTACGAATAATCCTTTAAGATAACGCATTATTCCCTCCAAAATTGTTGAATAACTTTGGGATCTCTCCCCCCAAATGACCATGATGGCAAAGAAGACAAAATTTTGCCATTACAAGAACTTCACCATGTAGTAGCATACTATGCTTATTTCTCGCAAGCGGTTATTAACTAATCGTTTTGGAAATATGCATCCCAACTCACTTCTACATAAAAATATTATCTGCTGATGAATATTACTGAAAACAATAAGGTTTTTTAATAAACCACCCTTCAGCCTACTTCAGTACGAACCCAGTAGACAATACTTACCACCAAAAAATAGAGTGCGATAACTTCAAGAGCAAGACAGAAAAGATAATACCAGAGACGTTCAAGTACAGGCAGGGGAAGCAACAGAAGGACAGCAACCAGCGCCAAACATATGAGTGAGAAAAAGGTGAAATAGTACCCCTTGGCAACCAGACCCGAGAGAAAAAACATACTGATATTGACAATAATCAGCAGATTATTCAAACGCCCAAGGTTGGGCCACAATAGTGCTTTATTGTTGATATACGACTGCTCTAGATATAGATATAGCTTTTTCAAATACCATCTCCTCATATCTCCAGTGTATCAATGAAATAGTGTATGCTTTTGGCTCACTTTGAATTCAATGCCACTCCAAGTTGAAAAGCTTTTTCCAGAGCGCTTCTGTCACGGGACACAGCCCCTATTTCAGCAACCCCTTTTACACCGAGGGTGCCGACGACATCAACTTTGAGAAAAGAAAGCAACTCACTTAATTGACTGCAAACCTGATCTGCCAGGTTGATCTCGGCATTGCCGCAGCAGGAAACAACGGCAGCCCTCTTTCCAGCTATTCTTGAGGTGTAATCGGGTCTGAGAAATGCTCCCCAATGATCCATGAAGATTTTCAAATAACTCGAGGGTCCGAGCCACCACGTCGGTGTAGCCAGGACAAGATTATCGGCTTCCTCGATCTTCTCGAGTATTTCAGTCACCTCCGGAAACTGAAGACACTCTCCAGCAGCTCTGCACTGACCACACGCGCAACAAACAAACTCCTGAAGCTCAACAAGATCAGTTTTGTCAATTATATCCTCTTCAGAGCCGGCTGAACGAATACCATCCATAACCCTATTCGCCAGAATATCGGTATTGCTCTGCAGTCGAGGGCTGGCCATCAACACAACCGTTTTTTTCATGGTGGTCACCGTTAAAATTCTATTGATATGATTTCATTAGCTTTCAGGGAGCAGAACATATCGGTTTTTAGACAACCGGTCAACTCTTTCGTGAGAGGGTGTCTAGGCAAATGGATAAGACTGACCTACGACAATCTGTTGAAGTAGTAGATGGGTGAATAGGATGATGGGGGCAGAGGTACCAGGTAAAGAATTGCAATTGTTTAGATCAGGTATAGAGTGACTATTTGAGAAGTGACAATTGCGCTGCCCACCACTTTGAAGCTATGTGTGGCTGAACAGGTAGATGCTGCTTCGTTTCCATCCAAAATGGCTCGTTTTTGAATGGAAATTACTCAATGGATTTTGGCTGTTCCCTCTGCGAGACGAACCATTTGTGAAGATGAATCTTCCTGAAAAGAATCCGTTTCGACTTCATATACATTAACCAGGGATGAATCTAATTTTTGCAAACCGTGGGGGCACGTTTTTATACTGTTTTTTACCTGATCATACGTGGACTCACTGATGAGAATGGAATTTGCTTTACTCCGGGTCAAATCCTGCAAACGGAATACCTCGTTTACCACATCACCGATGACTGTATATTCCATTTTTTTGGAGAACCCAATGTTGCCGACTATCGCCTCACCAGTGTTAATACTAATTCCGATTTTCAGAGGGACACCGCATCTATCCAAGCAAAGAATGCTTAATTTTTCGATTTCACCAATCATTTCTTGGGCAGCACGAACAGCATCCAGGGGTGGGTTGGCCGTTGATACGGGGGCTCCGAAAATTGCCAGCATACCATCACCAAGATATTTATCCACCAAACCGTGATGGTTGATAATGATATTGCCCATTTTGTGGAAGAACTGATTGAGAATTTTTACCACATCTTCGGTGGAGGCCTGTTTTGACATCTTGGTATAGCCGCGAATGTCGACATTAAACACGGTGACCAGCTTCTTCTCGCTCACTGCCATCTGATCTGACTCACCCTTTTCCAATATTTTGGAGACGATCTCTTCCGGGACGTACTTCTGGAATATAGTGCGAATAAACTTTTCGTTCTTGGCAATATAGGTTGATTCTTGATAGAGACGCGTATTTTCAAGAGCCATCGCCGTAGCTGCCGCTACCGTTTTCAGCACCTGTTTATCATCCTCACTGAAGGGTTTATTGATACTATTGATAAGTTCAATAACGCCAACGACCTGACCTCCGGCAATCAAGGGAACACAAAGCAGATTACGGGTTTCAAATCCTGTCCGCTCGTCGACCACCGAGGAAAAATGGGTATAATCTCTGGCATCGGCAACAATAACCGGCTCACCGGTGGCAACGACATAACCGGCAACACCCTGATCGAAACCGATACGCTGTTTGAGTAGCTGCTTGCTGAACTTACCCATTGCCGCTTCGATGACCAGTGCGTCAAATTCAAGGAGCATTATACTGCCAGCTTCGACCTCAATAAACTCTGCGATACGATCCAGGACATGGTCAAGAACCTCGTTGGCTCGGATGGTGTAACTGGTCAACGCTGCACCGATCTTGTTGAGCACTTCGAGTTCGGCGCGCTTGGTTTTTTCCTGGTGAAAAAGTCGAGATTGTTCAATGGCGATGGCCACACCCATCGCTACCATGGCAAACATCCGCTTCTCCCGACGGCCGAAAGCACTGGTTTTTTCACTTGCCAGGCAGATTGCTCCAGTGGCTTTGCCACCATTGTTCAGACTGGCGAAAATGCACGATTTCAAACCAAGTCGCCCAAAAAGATCCTTTTCAAAATACTCCCTTTTTGACATCAGATTGTCTATGGTGATGGTTTCGCTGGCATGCATGGCATGATGGAAAAGAGAGGTCGTTTTCGGAATTCGCTGACCGGTCTGAATTTCTGGCGCAAATTTGCTGAAAGAATGTGAAAGATAAAGATTCTGCTGGTCTTCGTCATAAATTGCTAACCCAATCCAATGATAGGGGATTATTTCTTCAACTTTTTGCGCCACGACGGTGAGTAGATCACTATCGCCGGGGTTGGTGTGCAGAATCTTTATCAGGGAAAGTACGGTGTTGAGTTCATGGGCAGTTTCCCGCTTCTGAACATCAATTTCCTGCATTTTCAGCGCGTTGCCAATGCCTAAGAAATAAGTGTTTAGGAATTCGAACGTGGTTTCATCCCATCCCTTTTTTTTCTCACCGGCTAGTATTGCTACCGCCTTCGTGGAGCCGAAACTGCCGAAGGGGATGATTGCTGCATGGCTGCAAGAAGAACTGAAAAAATCACGCCAAAGCCGCATCTCCTCATCCTGAATAAACATGGGTTTCTTGTTTTCAACCACATCTTTCCAGGGAAAATCGTCGTAGGCGAAGGTTTGTTTTTCGACAATTTTGATTCCCCTTCCTTTCTTGAGACTACATACCCCGTGTTTCCCGGTAATAAAAACAATTACTCCACCGGCCGCTTCGGTCACAGCTGTTGATTTTTCCAAAGCTGTCAAGGCAAGGGAGCGGGCCGTAACCTGATAGGCTGACAAACCGCCAAGTTCCTGCAAAGCATGGATTTCATTTATGCGTCTATTTAGAGACTCTCCCGTCTTTTTGAAATTTTCATCAAGGATATCAGCGAAAAGTGAGATGTTTTTCAACTCGTTTTCACTTATTTCCTCCGGTTGACCAAAATAATCAAGTTTGCTCGCCAGCCTATGTTCCAGTCTGGATATGCCTCCGGATATCTGGCGGATGATCACATAACCAAAAAGGGTGGAGATGAGCAGACCCACAAGGCTGTACAACAGCTCATTGGTTCCAAAAAGATCTGTCTTTATACTTATGAAGAGAAGTCCCAGCAGCGGTCCCAGAAAAAACAGGCCGAAAGCCATGGTCAAACGATAGAAGACGCTGGTTGAACTGAATGATTTGAAGTGGTGCTGTCTATTTTTGATAAGATTTTGTGTTTTCACAAGCATCAACTTTGCAAATTTATGGAAGAGGTAAATTTCATTGCCTGGCTCCTTCCAGTTGTTTTCACCTCTTTGATAATTGCACTAAATTTTAGACAAATCAAGGGTGTTGTTGTTTTTCCTGTCAACATTCATCCGCCGAGAAGCTGCAGTGAAATGAGACGCTGCCCGCCTGATTTAGCATTTTAACGGTAAAGCTTTCCGCAGCATCCACCGATAAAGACTTCAATTGAATTTCGGTTTTGTAATAATGCGGGTGATATTCGTGAACACTTGGCAGAACAAAACCGGCATGATGAATATCCCTTTCCCTCCTTATCGGAGCGATGGCCAATGAACAATAGAGATTTCTCAGACAGATCGACTGCCAATCGAAATCGGTGGAGAACATCAGACGACAGCTCGATGAATATTTTTTTTCAAAAAGACACTATCGTCGATCTCCTTAAAACGATACCTTCCCAGAAGAATTTCGAGCAACGAATACAGCTACTTGGTCTCAGTGATTCATTAGAACAAAAAACCTTGAAAGTTCAGGCACTGCCAGCAGAAAAAGATGCCCCAACAGCGTTGTATCTGCAAAGAAGAGATGAAAAAGAACTGGCCACCGAAGTTTTGCTCCATCGCCATAAATTCACCCAGTCTGTTTTTGAAAACAGAATCTTTCGACAGGCTGCCCTGACCGTTATCCAAAATATCTACCTCTTTAAACAACGACGAATATTCTTCGGAACAACCAAAAACTATGGCGAACCCGAGCGCCAACAAGCTCTGCAGCTATTTGGCAGTTCTTCCCCCAAAGCAACCATTAAGCTTATTCACACTTTCCAGCACCTCATGGTTGCCAGGATATGGGATCGAATAACCAGCCAGGCAAGCCCTGATTTGTTTGCAAGTGATGATTTCCAAAGCCTGCATGAAGTGGTCGAAAACCTCAACACCCTGCGCAACATCTACATGATCCTCTCAACCGGACTAGTACGCAAGCTGACTCGCCGAATCAACCCACTTTACAGCCAGTCGATCTCCCCGGATGATGCCCGGCAGATAGGCAGTTTCGGTATTGCCCGGGCAGCATATCGTTATCACCCCACGAACGGTATGCGGTTTTCCACCTATGCTGCCTATTGGATACTCCGCGAAATTCAGCGTCAAGCATTAGCTGGCCGCCTCATTCGTGTTTCTGCAAATCTCGTTGATAACTTTGTCAGAGAATCAAAACATGGCACGAATGTGGGACAAAGAACTGTTTCTGAAAAACTTTCTCTGGCCACTCCCTATTGTATGTCAAAGGCGGAACACACCCCTCTTACTGAAAATGTATCTTCTTTAGATAGTCCTGAAAATGTCATGGAAAAACAGGAATTAATTCGAAGATTGATCGAAGAGATGGGAAGAACACTCCCTGCAAAAAGTAAGGATGTTCTAGAGAGGCGCTTTGGTATAGGCAGGTTTGCGGGCGGGGAACAGTCAGTGATCGAAATCGCCAAAGAATACGGTGTCAGCCGAAGCAGCATTTATCAGCTTGAACAAAACGGACTACGAAAGCTCCGCATAGCAATGGCCGACACCCTCTGCTAATCATGGTAAAATCTACTCCATGATACTGTTTCATTTTATCTTTATTCTTTTACTTCAACTTGGTCGATTTCTACCTGCATCTCCTCAATAACCGCCACTGGATCTGTAGCCTGAGTGATCGGACGACCAACCACCACGTGATCAGCGCCATTACCGATAGCCCTACCGGCAGACACCACCCGCTTCTGATCATCCAGACCATCCCTTATATTTGCACCGGGACGAATACCGGGGGTCACAATCAACAGTTTTTTCCCAAGGCTCTCACGTAAGCGCTCCACCTCCAGCCCCGAGGAAACGACTCCATCGCAACCCAACTTAAGGGCCCGTTCCGCGCGGTAATACACCAAGTCCTCGATGGATTGAGCCATGCCCATGGCCCGCATATCCTCCTCTCCAAAACTGGTGAGCACGGTGACAGCGAGAAGTCTCATATCACCCTTGGCCTGAAGAGCCGCCCGTATAATCGGATCATTACCATGAATTGTGGCCATGCTGACGCCACGATTATTAACCTGTTCAACAGCAAGCTTTACCGTCTCCGGAATATCAAAGAATTTCAGGTCCAGCATCACTTTGTGACCACGATCAACAAGCCAGTCAACCGTGGCAAACCAATTGGCCATGAAGAGCTGCAAGCCCACTTTGAAATAGCCGACATGCGACTCACATCGTTTGACGATTTCTCTGGCCTGTTCATCACTGGCAACATCCAGTGCGACAATTATTCGCTCCTTTAGCGGAATGTTTTTCTCAGGCATGGTCCTTCCTTCTTATCATTAAAAATTACCTCTATTCTGATGAAACCGCTGTTGGGTGAGACCAACGGTTTATCTTATTTTTCCATCATTTTCTCTCCCAACCACACCGGTATAGATACTCTTTTCACTGATGATTTTCCATTATAAAAGAGAAATGTCAACTTCATCACATTGGGACAGCCGTTTGGAACCACCTGTTCCCAGACACTGACGGTTCATCACAAGATTTCGTTTTGACATTTTGTTCATTTGCTTATAATATGAATGCCATCGACCGGCTAGAGGTGAGATTTGTCATCGAGGAGCAACATTATGCAGACCTACACTATCCATCCCATTGTCATGGGAACCAAAGTTTTTGACAAAGGTATGATGACCTACCAGCATGATTACGGTACACCATACACTATACCGATCTACTGCTGGTATATCCGTGGAGGTCAGAAAAACATAATCGTTGATACCGGGGAGATGCACCCGGTCCAATCAGAAGAAAGAGAACAATCCATCGGTGGCCCCATTTTTACCTTTGAGGATGGACTTGCCCGTTTTGGTATTAGGCCAGAGGAAATAGACATTGTCATTCACACGCATCTCCACAACGACCACTGCGAAAACGACTACAAATGCACGAACGCCCGCTTTTTTATCCACGGAAAGGAACTCGATACCATCAAAAATTATCACCCTCTCGATTTTCGCTATGTTGAAGATTTTATTTATGAAATCGAAGAAAATCAGCAAATTGAGATAGTGCATGAAGATGGGGAAATATATCCCGGAATCGAGGTGATGCATACACCAATTCATACCCCCGGTGGGTTGAGCGTTTTCATTAATACTCCAGCAGGCAGGGCAGTCATCACTGGTTTCTGTGTGATCAAGGAAAACTTTTTTCCTCCTGTCCAGATTACCGCTATGGAAATGGAGGTCATTCCGCCAGGCACCAACATCAATAGCTATGAAGCCTACGACACGATGGTCAAGATAAAGGAAATGGCCGAGATTATCCTTCCTCTACATGAACCGGAATTCGCCTCAGTGGAGAAGATAGGGTAAGATGGTTGTCATTGTAACCGTTATCTAAAAACAACTAATTAACAAACTTTTTGGGTTTTTTTAGCTCGAGAAACTTGAGCTGAAAGTCAGTACGCTCTGTGGCGTACCGGCACCTTCAACATTTAGCACAATCGAGACCTATATTGTCTTAAAAACATCTCCTACCAAATACATGTCAGGCCTGGTCTCTAACAGCCTATTGCCCCAGATGACGGAGACGGCTCACCGCCACTGATCAATTTGCTTTACCCGTTACTCCAATATCCGCTATACTTACAGGAGATACGCTTTAACGGCGGCGATTTTTCTTTAATTTTCAGAACCAACTCTGAAGGTTGGTTTTTTTATGAATAATAATGAAAACTCGATTTATAGTCGTCAAACCATTTGGGTCATGCCTGTCATTGGATAATTATTATTTGAGTCACCGTTAATTATTACTAATCATTTATGCTGCCTTATTAATTGACTTGTCGTAATTCTTTTTATTATAGAGAAAGGTATATTTTTCAGACCCAAGATTATTCACCCCGTTCATTGCCTTGAAACTGACCAGGTAAGCCTCAACAAAGGAGATGCCTATGACTGTTAAAATTCTTATAAAGCGAAAAGTTTCAACGGACAATATCCTCGAATTAACCTCCTTGCTCAAAAAATTAAGGAGTTTGACTGTTACCCAACCAGGATACATATCCGGTGAAACGTTGAAACGTATCGATAAAAAAGACGAATGTATGGTCATTAGCACCTGGCGCTCAGCCGAAGATTGGAATAACTGGATAAAGAATGAGAAACGTATTGCCGTGCAGAATGAAATAGACCGCCTGCTTGGTCAAGAAACAACCTACGCCGTCTACGAAACATAACTATTTGCAAAGAGGGTAAAAGTATTCTATGTTTTGCCCTTCTACTGCCATATAATTCGGCCTACGCCATATACTTCACAATGAATGCCCAGCCGGTGAAAATTATCCAGGTAAATCGGCTGGTTTTACTTTTTACGTATTTTCTTAACGAGGCAGATCAGTATGATATTTGAAGGTATTAAACTCATGTTCGTTGGGATGGGCACAGTAATCCTGTTTCTCAGCTTTATGATATTACTGCTACAGCTGGTCTCAAGACTTACCAGAGAGCATTCCGCCCGCGAACTTGAGGCGGTGGAGCTTGAACGCAAACTTCTTGCGGAAGCTGCCAAAGCGAAAAAGAAGAGAGAACAGGAAGCTCTGAGCAGATCCCCATCAAGCGACGATGAAGATGATATCGCCGTCATAGCAGCGGCAATAGCTGCTTTTGAGGCAGATCGAATGCGCACATGCTGAGAATTATCTTCCCTGATCGCCAAAAATTTTACCACCGGTAAGATCAGAGAAGACTTAAATTTACGATTTCCATCTCATATTAGCGAGAATCAATTCTAAAGGAGAAGAACCGTGGGTAAAAAAGTAATTAAATTTATGGACACGTCCTTCAGGGACGGATTTCAATCCGTTTTTGGAGCTAGGGTACTCTCAGATGACTTCATGCCGGCTTTGCAGGCAACCGTTGATGCCGGTATCACGCATATAGAAGCAGGCGGTGGTGCACGTTTCCAGAGTTTGTTTTTTTACTGCGGTGAATCCGCTTTTGATATGATGGATCGTTTTCGTGCCGAAGTCGGCCCTGAATGCGATCTGCAAACACTCGCCCGCGGGATCAACGTTGTTGCCTTAAGCCAGTGCCCAAAAGACATCATTGACCTGCACGCCAAGATGTTCAAGAAGCACGGCATGACGACCATTCGAAACTTTGATGCCTTAAATGATGTCCGCAACCTGATGTATTCCGGTGAACGTATTGCCCACCACGGACTCAATCACCAAGTAGTCGTCTCCATGATGGAACTTCCTCCAGGCTGTTCCGGTGCGCACGACCCTGAATTTTACATTAATCGCCTGCAACAGATACTGGATGCAGAGATTCCTTTTCATTCAATCTGCTTCAAGGATGCCTCAGGCACTTCAAATCCTCGCAAAGTCTATGAAACCCTGAAACAAGCACGTAAATTGGTCCCAGAGGGTACCATTCTCTGGTTTCATACCCATGACACCGCCGGCTTGGGCATTTCCCAGAATCTTGCCGCCATCGAAGGTGGGGCAACCGGTGTAGATCTGGCTAAAAGTCCGGTGAGCGGTGGAACCTGTCAACCTGATATTCTTTCGATGATCCACGCGCTCAAGGGTACCGACTATACCCTGGATCTGGATTATGAAAAAGTGCTCGTCGCCTCCGAGGTGTTCACCGATGCGATGAAAGACTACTTCTTCCCGCCGGAAGCCAAAATGGTCTCCCCCACGGTTACCCTTTCACCGATGCCCGGTGGTGCTTTGACCGCCAACACCATGATGATGCGTGATACCGGCACCCTTCATCTGTATGCCGATGTCATCAAGGAAATGTCTGAGGTGGTTGCCCGCGGCGGTTTTGGTACCTCGGTCACCCCTGTGTCGCAGTTCTATTTCCAGCAGGCTTACCTCAATGTCACCCAGGGCCGGTGGAAAAAGATTAATCCGAGCTATGGCAACATGGTTTTGGGCTACTTCGGTCAAACCCCCGTTCCTGCCGATCCGGAAATTGTGAAAATCGCCTCCGAACAACTCGAGAAACCAGTGTTCACCGATGATCCGGTAGAAAATCTCGAACCCGGTATCCCAAAAGCCACTAAGATACTGGAGGAAAACAATCTGCCGGTTAACGATGAAAATATTTTCATCATTGCCAGCTGTGAACAGAAAGGACTCGATTTTCTGTTAGGCAACGCCAAGGTCAATGTCCGTAAAGTGACAGACGAGAAACCCGAAGAGAAGAAAAAAACAGCTTCTGCAGCACCAGCTGCTGCACCGGCAGCCGGACCACGCAGCTACACCATTACCGTCAACAACAGACCATATAATGTGGTGGTTGCTGAAGGCGATGCCGGCGGCATCCAGGCCGTACCCGCCACGGGCGCAGCTCCGGCTCCGGCGGTCGAGGCCGAAGGTGATGTGATCGATGCTCCTACTCCTGGAAACATTGTCAAAGTGCTCGTGGATGTGGGAGATGAGGTCCAGAAAGATGCCCCACTGGTGATAATGGAGGCCATGAAAATGGAGTCTGAGGTCAAAGCTCCAAAGGCCGGTAAAATAGTCGCCGTCCATGTAGCCTCCGGTGACACAGTTCAGGCATCTGAAGCTTTGGTGACCATCGCATAACCGTGCAGAACCGAAAGTATCTCCACACATGGAGGTGCGAACCTGATCACGGCACTTTGGTATACGTGCCGTGCTTCCTTATTTGTTGCTATCGGGAAAGTATTATGAATATACGAATTATCTTACTTACACTGCTTGGTCTCTGCCTGGCCTTCGGCTCTTCTGCACTGGCAGCGGAACAAACGGTGGAGATTGCCTCTCCGGCCGATGCCAAATTGATAACCCTGAGGATATCACCAGGCAGTCAGATTTACAGTGGAGACGAAATTGCCGTTCTGAAAAAAGCAAATGGCGTCAATATCGTTCTCCGTGCGGGTGTCTCCGGTGAAGTGATCGATGTTGGCTTCTCAGCCTATGAAAAAGTGAAAGAAGGCGATATCATCGGCACCATTGCACCAACAGCGATAGTGGCTGAGGTGCCTCAAAGCGGAGTGAGTCAAACGTTGCCCGGCCTGGGCGAACTGGTCAAGAATCTATTTAAAACGACTGGAATTGCAGGAATTATCACTGACCAGATCTCCAAGGACTGGACCCTGGGAATAGGCAGAGTATTGATGATCATGGTGGGGCTTGTGCTCATCTACCTTGGAATTTTCAAACAGTTCGAACCACTCCTGCTTATCCCCATCGGCTATGGCGCCATCCTCTCCAATATTCCCATGGCTGGCATTGCCGACCCCGGCGGAATTCTCTTCTATATTTATGAAGTAGGCATACTCACCGGTATTTTTCCTTTGTTAATCTTTATGGGGGTTGGGGCTCTTACCGATTTTGGACCGATGATAGCCAATCCGAAGACAATCCTTCTCGGTGGAGCCGCTCAGTTTGGTATATTCACTACCCTTCTGGGAGCCCTTTTTCTTTCAGACTTTGTGCCGGGAATTGATTTTTCCCTGCGGGATGCCGCTTCCATCGGTATCATTGGCGGAGCGGATGGACCGACGGCCATCTTTCTCTCAAGTCAGCTCTCTCCCAGACTGCTTGGGTCAATAGCAATTGCCGCTTATTCCTACATGGCGCTGGTCCCGCTTATACAACCGCCGATCATGAAATGGCTGACCACCAAAGAAGAACGCGAGATAAAGATGGTTCAGTTGCGTTATGTTTCCAAAATCGAGAAGATTCTTCTACCTCTGCTGGTCCTGGGCATCTGTGCCCTGCTCCTTCCTTCTGCGGCACCACTCATTGGAATGTTCATGCTTGGCAATCTTGCCAAGGAATGCGGGGTTGTTGACCGGCTTTCCGATACCATTAAAAACTCATTGATGTATACAGTAACGATTTTTCTAGGTCTTGGCGTGGGCAGCAAACTCTCCGCCGACAAATTTCTCAATCTGGAAACCTTGGGTATTCTCGGTCTTGGAATTGTCGCTTTTGGTATAGGTACTGCTTCCGGACTCATTATTGCCAAAATAATGAATAAGATGTCGAGCAAGCCAATTAATCCGCTCATTGGTGCAGCCGGTGTTTCTGCCGTACCCATGGCTGCCCGAGTAGTAAACAAGGTCGGCCTTGAAGCCAACCCACAGAATCA
>JASJDT010000120.1 GCA_030065655.1 Desulfocapsaceae bacterium
AAAACTGGAAAGAGATAATTCTCAACGGTCTTAAAGAACGTCTTGAGAAATTCCGCTCCTTGAAGATTTTCATGGACTGCTGCGTGCGTTGCGGCGCCTGTGCCGACAAGTGTCATTTTTATTTGGGTACGGGTGATCCTAAAAATATGCCGGTCCTGCGGGCCGAGCTGCTGCGTTCTGTCTACCGAAACGATTTTACCCTTGGCGGAAAAATATTAGGAAAAATGCTGGGTAACCGGGAAATGAACGTGGGGGTACTTAAAGAATGGTTCATGTACTCCTATCAGTGTACCGAATGCCGACGTTGTTCCGTATTCTGTCCCTATGGCATCGATACCGCCGAGGTTACCATCATGATGCGGGAGATGCTGCATCTGGTAGGTATTGGTATCAACTGGATTTTAGAACCGGTCTCCAACTCAAACAGGACCGGTAACCACATGGGACTGCAGCCCCACACCTTCAAGGATAACGCTGAATTCCTCGTTGATGACGTGGAAAACCTCACCGGTGTACGTCCCAACGTCACCTTTAACAGAAAGGGAGCCGAGATTCTCTTCATCACTCCTTCGGCTGACGTATTTGCAGAACCAGGGCTATATACTGCAATGGGCTATATGATACTTTTTGAAGCCATTGGTCTGGACTACACTTGGTCGACCTATGCTTCGGAAGGCGGCAACTTTGGGTTGTTCACCAACAATGAAGCAATGAAGAAACTTAACGCCAAGATGTATGCAGAGGCCGAGAGACTCGGGGTCAAATATATTATTGGCGGTGAGTGTGGTCATATGTGGCGAGTTCTCCACCAGTATATGGATACCATGAATGGTCCTGCCGATTTTCTGGAGAAACCGGTATCACCCGTCACTGGCACCGTTTTCCAAAATGCGGCTTCAACCAAGATGGTACATGTCAGTGAATTCACTGCTGACCTTATCCGGCACGGCAAACTCAAATTAGATAAGAGCCGGAACAGTCATGTCAAAGCCACCTACCATGATTCCTGTAATACGGCCAGAGCCATGGGACTTGTAGAAGAACCACGATATCTACTTGACCATGTCGTAGACTGGGTGGAGATGCCGGAGAACACCATTCGCGAGCAAACCTTCTGCTGTGGCTCTGGTACCGGTCTGAATACCGATGAAATAATGGAATTGAGGATGCGTTCAGGTCTGCCCCGTGCCAACGCGGTAAAATACGTCAAGGAGAAACATGGTGTCAACATGCTCTCCTGTGTTTGTGCCATTGACAGGGCAACACTGACATCCCTCATGCAATATTGGAATCCGGAGGTTGAGGTGTGCGGTGTAACCGAGCTTGTTGCCAACGCAATTATACAAGAAGGTGAAACCCGTGGCGAAGAACTCACAGAAGGGCTTCGAACCCTGGTGTAAACCTGACCGTAAAGGAGTTTAATTAATGTATAATAAGAAATTGATCATACCCGGACTGATAATTTTTGTGGTCCTCGTTACCTCTCCCATCTGGTATAACGGTCTGCAGGCAGGTCCCATGCCAAAACCTGAACTACCCCCTGGTGGTGAACAAAATTGTGTGAGATCGGCTGCCTACATGCGTGACAACCATATGGTCTTGCTTAATGAATGGCGAGATGATGTGCTGCGCAACGGCAACAGAGTAAGCATAACCGTAGATGGCAAGGAATATCGCAAGGGATTGCAGTTGGCCTGCATGAAGTGCCACAGCAATAAAGAAAAATTCTGCGATTCATGTCATGAATATACATCCGTTAAACCATACTGCTGGGATTGTCATCTCTCTCCCGCTGATATAGCTTCGAAGGAGACGCTCTAATGGATAAGCAAAGAAGAAAATTCCTGAAGATTGCCGGCGCAACCGCACTTGCCGGTGTCAGCGCCCCTGCGGTCGTCAAGTTGACTTCCACGCCTTCTCTGGCAGCAAGTGACCATGGTGCAGCTGCTGGGCATGGCGACTCACATGGTGAGGAACAACCGACCGGTATCCGCTACGGTATGGTCATTGACATGCGTAAGCTCTATGGTAAACCGGAACTGATGGACAAGGCCATAGAGGCGTGTCATTCGGTCCACAATGTCCCGCATTTTGAGGATAAGAAGAATGAGGTCAAATGGATCTGGAAAATGCCGTTTGAGAATGTCTTTCCCGATCACTCCGTTTATTATTCCGCCAAGATTAAAGAGGAAAATGAATATTTTGCTCTTTGTAATCACTGCGACCATCCTCCCTGCGTTAGGGTCTGTCCCACCAAGGCGACCTTCAAGATGGAAGCAACCGGTATTGTCGCCATGGATTACCACCGCTGTATCGGCTGTCGTTTCTGCATGATGGGCTGTCCTTATGGTGCGCGAAGCTTTAACTGGTTTGATGCCAAGCCAAACATTAAAAAATACAATCCTGATTTTTCTGCACGTACCCGAGGTGTTGTAGAAAAATGTAATTTTTGTGCTGAACGTTTGCCGCTTGGTAAAGAGCCAGCCTGTGTTGAGGCCCTCAAAGATACCGGAGCAATTGTTTTTGGTGATTTGAACGACCCGCATTCTGAGCTTCGCAAAATACTGGATAAGGAACCTACGATCCAACGGAAACCTACCCTTGGAACTAAACCGTCGATCTTTTACATAGTGTGAGGATGTCATGATAGAAAAAGCGCTTAAAGGTAAACCGGCTTATTGGATGTGGCTCGCCATACTCGGCGTGTTTATCACCATTGGAGCAGTTTGCTATCTACGACAGTTTTTTTATGGTCTTGGTATGACCGGTATGGGCCGTGATCTCTCCTGGGGGTTGTATATTTCCCAGTTTACCTTTCTCGTTGGCGTTGCGGCCGGAGGGTTGATGCTGGTTCTGCCTTACTATGTCCATAATTATAAAGCCTTTGGACGTATCACCATACTCGGTGAATTTCTGGCGATTTCAGCCATCCTTATGTGTCTGATGTTTATTATGGCCGATATCGGCCAGCCGCTCAGAGGGCTGAACATGATGCTTTACCCAACCCCTAATTCCATGCTGTTCTGGGATATGGTGGTACTCTTAGGCTATCTCAGCCTCAACATCATTTGTGGTTGGGTCATTCTCACCCATGAGCGAAAACAAGTGAAACCACCGAAATGGGTGTATTTCTTCGTATATTTATCTCTGCCCTTTGCAGTTTCTATTCACACTGTTACCGCTATGCTGTACATGGGTCTGCCCGGTCGACATTTCTGGCTGACCGCCATTACCGCCCCGCGTTTTCTTGCCTCGGCATTTGCAGCGGGTCCTGCTCTTATTGTTCTGGCTTGCTTGCTTATGAAGCGGGTTGCCAATTTTGATGCAGGTAAAGAAGCAATTAACAAGGTGACCACGATCATCATGTATGCCGCTATCATCAACGCATTCTTTGTCGCGCTTGAGTTTTTCGTCGGCTATTACTCACAGATTCCTGGACATATTCATTCGCTTCAATACCTCTTTTTCGGTCTTGAGCATCATGGTGAGTTCTACAATAACCTGGTGCCTTTCCTGTGGGCCTTCGTACTGTTCTGTGCTGCTGGCTTAGGGTTGCTCGCGTATGGTAAAATAAAAGATAAGCTCAGCGATGGTCTTGTCGGTGCGGCCTGTGCCCTGATTTTTCTAGGGCTCTATCTTGACAAAGGCTTGGGCTTTGTCCTTGGCGGTCTGGTTGTTACTCCGCTTCATGAAATTGTTGAGTATTATCCCACAGCCAATGAGATCGGTATTACCCTGGGCATCTGGGCCACTGGTTTCTTCGTGTTGACCCTGCTCTATAAAATAGCCATTGGAGTAGAGCACGAGGTCGAAGGCTAGGTAGTGAAACTTTCAGTACTTAAAACCCTCGACAGTCATGTCGGGGGTTTTTTTTTACCCTTTTCTGGACTATATTTGCCAAGGTTACAGTGATATTGACCTATTTATGGCAAGCATCTCTTGCTAACCTAAGCGATGTGGCGGAAATGGTGAACAGGTGACACAGAGGCGGGTGCTTATTATATATTTTTCCCACAGCGGCCAGACCAGGAAATTGATTCAGGCGCTTGCCAAAGGGTTGGAAAAAAGCAGTGTAGAGGTAAATTTACTACAGCTCAAAACGGTTGAGCCGATTCAATTTCCCCTACAATCTGTCCTGGCGACCTTTAAGCTTATGGTGGTTACCTTTTTTCGGAAACGTTTTGCTATTCAACCTGTTGAGCGCAGCTTGGTTGATGGCCACGATTTGATAGTTCTTGCCGGACCGACGTGGTCCTATAACGTTAGTGGACCGATATTAAGCTTTTTCAATAATTATGGTGAGTACCTCGCCGATTGTAAAGTTCTCCCATTGATCTCCTGCCGGGGATATTGGCGAACCCATTACTGGCAATTAAAGTATCTGCTGACCAAGTATAAAGCTCACCCGCTTGCTCCCACGGTTTTTCTGCATCCCGGGGCTGAGCCGTGGCGAACGATAGGAGTGTTTCTCAAGCTTGCCGGCAAAAAGCCCGAAGCATCACCTTCTTGGTTGGCTAGGTATTATCGGAAATTTGGTCACACCCGCGAGCAGGTAGAGCATGCCGCGGAGATCGGCATGGCACTAGGAAAAGCACTGCAGGAAGCAAAACTCGACGGTTATAGGGAGTTCGCCGGTGTTCAGAAGACTGGAGGGATCAGTGCAAATCTGGTCAAAAGCTGAGTTGACCTTGCAGGTACATATTGAAATAGGCAAAAATCTGCTGCTGAAAAAAGAGGAAAACCAAAGCAGCGATTGAGAGGAAAGGACCGAAGGGAATTCTACTGGCACCACCTCCACCCTGCTTGATCATGGCGGCTATTCCCACAACGGCCCCGGTAAAAGAACTAAAAAAGATGACAAAGAGTAGGGATTGCCAGCCAAGAAAAGCGCCGATCATAGCCAGCAGCTTGATGTCACCACCTCCCATGCCCTCCTGTTTTCTCAAGAGGTAGTAGGCAATGGCTATGGCGTAAAGGATACCACCACCAATGAAGAGCCCGATGAGCGAATCTTGCCAGGAAACGTTGGTATTTATAAAAGAGAAGAAAAAACCTAAGACGATTCCAGGAATACTAATGACGTCGGGAATTATTTGATGGTGGATGTCAATCCAGATTATGACCAGCAGGGCGGCGCAAAAGAAAAAGTAACCAGCCGTGGTGATAGTCAAACCGAATTTGGTATACACTGCCAGACTAAGCATTGCCATGAGCAGTTCCACCAGAGGGTACTGCAGGGAAATCCGGGCCGGACAGTGCCGGCAGCGGCCGCGCAGGAAAATATAGCTAAGCAGAGGGATGTTCTCATACCAGCGCAGTGGGGTAAAGCAATGTGGACAACGCGAGGCTGGAAAAGCTATGGACTGATCTTCAGCAGGTAGTCTTAGTATAACAACATTGAGAAAGCTGCCGACAATGGCCCCCAGGGCCAGAAAAAAGCTGATAATAATGGGTTCCACATCCATCCGAAGTTTACTTGTTCGTATAAACCTGGTGCAGAAATATTGCTTCTGCTCCTTCTTATCATTTAGTAATCGATCAACATTTTACTACCATGTCTCAATATCAAGAAAATGCTACTATTACTCGCTATGAACGGCTGAGTCAAGACAATATCAGGTTGACCCTGCAGGCTGACAGTATTGCTGCGGCGGCAAAGCCAGGCCAGTTTGTCATGATCCGTACCTCAACAGCCAAAGATCCATTGCTCCGCAGGCCTTTTTCAATCCATCAGACCAGCACCAATGGACGGATTCAAATTCTCTTCAAGATTCTTGGTCGTGGCACCGAACTGTTGGCGCATGCTCAAGAAGGTGAGCAACTCCCCGTTTTCGGTCCGCTTGGTCACGGTTTTGACATTCGCACCGACCGGCCAGCATGCATTGTCGGTGGTGGGATGGGGATTGCCCCCATGCTTTTTCTGGCCAAACGCATCAGTCGATTGAAAAGCAATGTCGCCTCCGATTTCATCCTTTTCGGTGGTCGAACACGTACAGAGGTTGAACCACTCAGCGATGATTTTCGGCAATTTGGTATGCGCTTCTATGAAGCAACCGATGATGGTTCATATGGTGAAAAGGGTTTTGTCACTCAACTCATCCAACGGCTCAAGCCTCCAAAGGGCTCAGTGGTTTATGCCTGTGGACCTGAGTCGATGCTCGAGCAGCTTAACATCTATTGCCAGGTAAAAGGTCTGGAATGTCAAGTTTCAGTGGAAAGTGTTATGGCATGTGGTATGGGAGCCTGTCTGGGGTGCAATATTCCGGCAAAAGATGGCGGCTATGTACATGTCTGTTATGAGGGACCGGTTTTCAATGCGGAGGAACTTGCATGGAAATAGTACGAGAGCGTGATCCTTTTCCAGATCTTCGCGTCAATATAGGCACGCTGCGCTTGCAAAATCCGGTATTGACTGCATCAGGTACCTTCGGATATGCGCGGGAATTTGCCAATTTACTCAATCTGCACAGGCTTGGTGGCGTTATCGTCAAGGGTATTTCCCTTGAGCCCAGGCATGGCAATCCCCCGCCTCGCATTGTTGAGACCGCCTGCGGAATGCTCAATGCCATAGGTCTTGAAAATGTTGGTGTAGACCGCTTTATTCAGGAAAAAATACCCTATCTTCGCGGTCTTCAGGTACCGGCAATTGTCAACATCCTCGGTGACTCTGTTGAGGAATACCAGGAGGTAACCGAGAGGTTGGCTAGTATTGAGGGTGTTGCCGCCATCGAGGTGAATATCTCCTGCCCTAATGTAAAAAAAGGCGGGGTTGCTTTTGGGGCTAACCCGGATATGGCAGCTGCAGTAACCCATGCCGTAAAGGAGAATTGCGATGTTCCGGTAATAGTCAAACTCTCACCTAATGTATCTGATATCTCTGAGATTGCTGCTGCCGTTGAGGATGCAGGTGCTGACGGGGTATCCCTTATAAATACTTTGATCGGTATGGCTATTAATCTGGAAAAGCGAAAACCCGAACTTGCCAATGTAATTGGCGGGCTTTCCGGACCGGCGATTAAACCAGTTGCTCTGCGGATGGTATATCAGGTTGCCAGGCGGGTCTCCATTCCCGTGATCGGTATCGGCGGTATCGACAATAGTCGGGATGCGCTTGAGTTTATTGTTGCCGGAGCCACTGCCGTGCAAGTGGGGACGGCAAACTTCATCAATCCCCGGGTCAGCGAGGAAATTGCCGAAGGCATAGGTGAATACGTGAAAACCGAAAAGCTACCTTCTATTCGAGATCTTATTGGCTGTCTGGAGGTCGATTGAAGTGATGCGAATTTGTGCGAGTCTTGGTGAGCCAAGCCTCCAGGAGTCTCTTGAGAAAGCCCGGGAGTTGGCAACGATGGCCGATGTCATCGAAGTGCGGCTTGACCTGCTTGACGAGATGGCCATCGCTCCTTTTTTGAATGAAATACCGACACCGCTTCTCTTTACCAATCGTCCGGAGTGGGAAGGTGGAAGATATTATGGTGAAGAAGAGCATCGGCTGGCACCACTCCTTGAGGCGGTCGAGAATGGAGCGAGCTATATTGATCTGGAACTTCGGGCCCCAAAGAGTTCCTGGTCGACTCTAGTGGATGTCTGCTCTGATACCTCAACCAGAATTATCTCTTCCTGGCATGATTTTCAGGCAACACCAAGTAATGCAGAGCTTATGGCAACTTTGCAAAAGATGCAGGGCAGTGGTGCCCATATCGGAAAGATTGTAACCACGGCCCATACAGGTCGCGACGCTTTGAGAACGCTTCACCTGCTTGATATGGCAGCAGAAATGGATTTCCCTCTCATTACCTTTGCCATGGGAGAGCTCGGTAAAATCAGCAGGGCGGCTACCTCGGCATTGGGAGGATACATGACCTATTGCGCCGCAGATAGTGGTAGGCATACTGCTCCAGGGCAAATAAAGATAAGTGATATTAAAAATATATACAGGCTTTTGTATGGTAGCTGATAATGAAAATTGATGGATACACCGACATATACGGTATCCTGGGTAACCCCGTGCATCACTCTCTTAGCCCGGTGATGCATAATGCTGCTTTTGCTGCCTGTGACCTCAATAGTGTTTATCTGCCATTTCCGGTGGATGATCTCGGTGCTGCACTGCAAGGCTTAAAAGGTCTAAGCATCAAAGGAGTAAGCGTGACCATACCTCATAAGGAACAGGTAATTCCTCATCTGGACCACGTTGATCCTGTTGCTGCGAGGATAAGAGCAGTCAATACTATAAGATGTGAGCGAAACGGGGACAATATAATGCTTTCCGGGTTCAATACGGACTGGCAGGGGGCGATCCGGCCCCTGCAGGAGAAAGCCGAGCTTGCCGGTGCCGAGGCAGTGATTCTCGGGGCGGGCGGTTCAGCAAGAGCCGTGGGCTTCGGCCTTTTGGAGGCGGGTGCAACAATTACCTTGTGCAGCAGAACTGAGTCACGTGGCAGACAATTAGCCGACGAGTTCGGTTGCTCCTGGCAATCACTTCAGGATTTTTCTGCGTTAAAGGCAAAGATACTGGTGAATACGACTTCGGTGGGCATGGCACCTCAACAGGACTTGAGTCCGGTTGTTCAGGAGGCTTTACACCATTATGAGGTAGTTATGGATATCGTCTATGCTCCGCTGAAAACCAAATTACTGTCAGATGCAGAAGAGCAGGGCTGCTTCACCATCAATGGTCTGGAGATGCTGCTCTATCAGGGTGCAGCGCAGTTTGAAATCTGGACCGGGCGGGAGGCTCCTGTAGAGGTGATGCGTCAGGCGTTATTTGAGGCTGTTACTATCCATTAGTCGCAGGTGAATGCGATCACCTGTGGTGCAGCCAAGATGCTCGGCGGCATTGCCATGATTTTTGGCAACCTCCACATTACCTTTGCTGTCAATAAGAGCGAGGAGTGACTGGTTTTCAACTTCAGCATAGGCGCTCTTAATTCCTTTGATTGATACGCCGCCGATTTCAATTACCACATGTTCAGGCGGAAAACTTAAATGCTCGGTTCTGATCGAGGTGGTAATGTTGCCAAAATGATCAATACCAACTATCTCCCCGACTATTTCTTTCTCACTCAGTTGCACGAATGGAGGGCGGAGCAGGACACATCTTCCTTTGTCAATTTCCTCACCAAGATCGGCTAAGGATATGCCTGCTGCGAGTTTACCGGCAGCAGGTGCCATAATATCCCGGCCATGAAAGGTGGAGCTGATACTGTTGCCAATGGCTGATTGGTGAATTCTGTAACATTCCTGCAGGTGATTCGACTGGAGAATGGTGGTGAAAATACCATTGTCCGGTCCAATGTAGTACCGATTATTCTCCTTAAGCAGAAGAATCTCCCTAGCAGTACCGACCCCGGGATCGAGCACTGCAAGATTTACGGTATTCTCGGGAAAATAAGGTGCAGCAGCGGCGAGCATTCTGGCAGCTGCGGCAACATCCTGAGGTGGGATGGCGTGGCACAGGTCCACGATCGTTGCCTTGGGACAGAAGCTCAGCAAAACGGCTTTCATGACCCCGACATATTCGTCCCGGTGGCCAAAATCCGTAAGAAGACTAATAACGGGAGGAGAAGCCGAAGGTCTTTTCATAGAACGATTACCTAATCTTTTTTGATGAGGAAATAAAGTTTACCAGGCTCTTTCATTTTCCCTGCCGCTTTTTCAGCATAACTTCCTGATCCCCAGAAAAAATCTACTCGACCTGCGCCTTTTATAGCAGAACCTGTATCCTGGGGAAGGACAAAACGGCGTAAAGGTACCCAGTGGCTGATACTGCCGTCATTGTTAAAAACAGGCCTGCGGGTTACCAGATAAGCAATGGTTGGCATCGGCAGTACGGCTCCGTCAATAGCAACGGATCTTTCAGGAGTCAAAGGCAACCCTGTGCTGCCTCTGGGGTTCTTCCCTGAGCCCCAGCCGAAGAAGATGTAGCGACGGTTATGGTATAGAATCTTGGAAACCTCACCATCAGGTAGCTTGCCGAGATAATCTCGTATTGCCTGAACATCGGCTTCGGCGAGGGTGAGAACCTTTTTGTCAACCAACAGTTTACCAATACTGCTATACGGGTGACCGTTATTGGCCCGATAGCGTATGGCCCGGATTTCGCCATTCGGCAGTTGTATCCTGCCCGAGCCTTGCACGTGGAGAAGAAAGGCATCAAATCGGTCTTTGAGATAGACAAGCTCATGGCCATGCAATAGCGAGGAAGAATCGATTTCTTCCCGTGTCCAGTAGGGTTGCAGGGTGCTGCCCTGGGCTGGCTCAAGCCTGCCGATTTCCATCCCGCCCGATGCTGAACTTTGGATAATTAGATCGTTTGGAGGTGCATAGAGCGGATATATGAATGGTGGGTCTTTGTTCAGACTTCCCTGCAGAAGCGGTTCATAGTATCCGGTAACCAGTAGCTGTTTAGCAGCTGATCCATGTCTGCCGGCTGCCTGGTATACCGTGAATTTTTCCCGGATCAATTGGTCTTGTTCAGCTGGAGTGAGATTGAGTGTGATAATTTCGATAAAAGCTGCAAGTGAATTCTTGAGTTCCTCCGGACTGTAGGAGCGATTGCCAACAACGATATCTTTGCCTTTGTCAAGACGGTCTAGATAAGACAGCTGATGTTGTGATGCAGTGAGCAGATCCTTTGAATTTCCATCATCATGAAAAAAGGGGGGTGATTCGGCAACTGCCAGCGCGGAAGAGTGGGGACCACAGCCATTGAGGGTAATGAGCAGAAGCAGCCCCGAAAGTACTGGTGCCAGATACTGAGATTTTCCAAGTAAATTTTTAAATTTACTCGCCATATTCTGCCGTTCTTGATGATTTTCTTAGACTATAAGGTGTTTACTTGGAGGAGTTGGGATAATTCCGTAACGGCCATGGCATATCTGTTTGAATGATTCCAGGCGGTGATGGCATGAAAATTTGGGTAACCGGCTATATAACGAAAGCCTCCTCCTTTGAAGGGTGAAATTTTTAAACCGACGATGGAGACCTTTTTATTATTTTGGGGTGCAGGAATATCGGTCTTTTGTGCGGTGTTGACGGTATGATGATCAATTCTACCTTTTCTGCCTTTTTCCATGGTACTCAAAAGTTCAGGCGAGTGCAGGGTCTTGCCGATGTCATGAAATATTGGCGCGTCAAACTGCCAATGGAATCTTTTTAGGTAGTTGGCGATAGAGGCGAGTATGTCTTCAGTGGAGTGAAAAACATCGCGCCGGTTATCACCATCGTAGCTGATCGCATATTCTCGAAAACTTGAGGGGATGAACTGAGTCTGGCCAAAGGCACCGGCATACGAACCCTTTATGATGTGCGGGTCCATGTTATTTTCCCGACAGAGCAGCAGAAAGTGGACGAGTTGTTTGCGAAAGAAGGCGGAGCGTCTTGGATACGCATCAAACAGAGTGTTAAGTGTTCGAAAAACATTAAAACTTCCCAGATTGGAGCCATAGCGGGTTTCAATACCCCATATTGCAATAATCACCTCACGGTCAACGCCGATGTCTTTTTCAATTTTGTCCAACAAATGCCGGTGCTCGAGCAGTTTCTCCTTGCCTTTTCTGATAATCGAGGGAGTAATAAACAACGACCTGTAGATGAAGTAGGGCTTCGCTTCCCATTGGGTGTCCATCAACTCCAGGACTCTTTTGTGAATGGTGACTCCTCTAAACAATTCTTCCAGTTCAGCTTGATTGAAGCCATGCTCCTCGCGCATTTCAGCAAACAGTTTGGCGTATTTTAATTGACCGAGATCGATTAACTGACCGTCTTCGACCAGGTCGGCAGCCTTTAGCTGGGCTGACTCAGCATAGGAATAGGCAATGACCAGGAAGAAGCAGATTGTAATAAAAACGATAAAGCTCGTGAATGAGAATAGAGATTTGATGGTATCACCTCATACAGCTTGGTATTAGTCTCTTGGTAGTTTTCTATTTGGTAATATTTTTTAGTAGGTATTATGGAAAGCGTCAATAAACTCTTCTAACATCGCTGGGGGAAGCTTGTTGATACCTGCTGCCGCTGCTCTGCCTCCACCGGTTGGGAATTTACGACACAGAGTGTCGGCATTTTTCTTAGCAAGAAGGGGTGCCCGCACACTGACTTGCATTGAGCCATCATCGTTCTTGACAATAACAGCGTGAGCAGCATCTTTTCTTTCTCGGGCCTTTCGGTTGGAAAACACCCCAACGACCCTTCGAGCCCAGGATGCTGCAGGTAACATATAGATCCGATGCAGTGAATGACTGGAGCAATTCTCCTGTACCATTGCTTGAGCCATGTCGTCTACATAGCCTTTCCGAAGTTGATCGATTATCTCAGTTGAACCATAGAACTGCAGGGGATTGCTATATGGCTTGATAGCCTTATAGAGCTCAGCCGGATGAAAGTGGAGATCCTCGATCTTTGAACCGTACCCATTATAGTTAAATAACTCGCCTATCTCTTTGAGCTTTTCTTGCTGGCTGTCGGTTAGACCAAGACTACGGACAAGTTGCTCTGCCTGTTCGTCGAGATTATCACCAAAAGCACCGCATATTGCCCACATTGGATATTTTTGACCGATAAGCGTGTTGGCAATAAGGGAGGAGCAGGTCTTCGCACTTGGCTCGATATGATG
>JASJDT010000121.1 GCA_030065655.1 Desulfocapsaceae bacterium
CAGGGTGATCTTAGAAACGCTTTCGTCTTCTTCTTCAATTGAATTTTCATCCTGAACAATTTCATTGCAGAGATCTATGCATTCATCACAGATAAAGACATCAGGCCCAGCGATCAATTTATTTACTTCATCCTGATTTTTCCCACAAAATGAACAATTGCAATCTGTACCGTTAGTATCCATCTCGCTCATTTACTTGTCCTCGGTTTCTGCTAGTTCTTCGCGTTTTATGAGAACCTTATCAATTATACCATAATCTTTTGATTCATTAGCACTCATAAAATAATCACGTTCTGTGTCTTTCTGTATATCTTCGATAGGTTTTTTTGTGTGATATGCCAAAATAGTATTGAGTTCCTCACGCATACGCAATATCTCCCTGGCGTGAATATCAATATCGGTTGCCTGCCCCTGAAATCCACCCATGGGCTGATGAATCATTATCCGGGAATGTGGCAGGGCGTACCTTTTGCCTTCCGTTCCGGCGCTGAGCAATAATGCCCCCATAGAGGCAGCCTGCCCCATGCAGAGGGTGGCAATATCACTTTTTACGTATTGCATGGTGTCATAGATAGCCATGCCAGCAGTAACAGAACCACCTGGTGAGTTAATGTAAAAGGTTATATCTTTCTCCGGGTCATCAGCTTCAAGAAAGAGGAGCTGGGCTATAATTACATTTGAAACCATATCATCAACCGGGGAGCCGAGAAAAACGATGCGTTCTTTAAGAAGCCTTGAATAAATATCGAATGCGCGCTCCCCACGAGGGGTTTGCTCAACTACCATAGGAACTAGGTTCATAGTCTTCTCCTTAAAACGGCACGACTGCAGAGGTATGCAAACCTTTCTGCAGTCGCTAAATTAGTATCACACGGCAGAACCAAAATGGCGCCGGCAAAAAACTTCAACTACTATTATGAGATTTTTATTAGCTCTCTTCTTCCGTTTTTTCTTCTTCATCAGCTACAGCTTCAGCCTCTACATAATTTACCTGACCTCGAAGATAATCCAGGACTTTCTCATTGAGAAGCTCATTCATCAGAGGAAGCAAATCATCGCGGCTGCCAAAAAATTCCTTCACCTGAGCAACGGACATATTGTATTGATCGCCAATGCGCTTGAAGCCGCGATCCATGTCTTCATCCTTAAGTTTAATATCTTCCAGTTCGGCTATCTTTTTAAGGATAAAGTCACCACGAACCCGTTGCGTGGCAATAGGTTCATTGTTTTCCGTAAGCATTTCCCTGCTTAACCCTGCTGCTTCGAGGTTCATCCCGCTTTTTTCAAGCTGTTCTTCAGTCTGCTTGATCATCTGTTCCACTTCAAAGTCTACCAATCTTTTTGGTACTTCGAATTCATTTTCTTTGAGAATGGCCTGCATTATCGAGTCGGAAAGCTCGCCTTCGGCACTTTCTTCTCTTTGTTTGGTCAGTTTTTCTCTTATGGAGCTCTTTAAATCGTCGATGGTTTTAAAATCCTTGCCGACATCTTTAGCAAATTCATCGTCTATTTCCGGAAGTACTCGCTCCTTAATATCTTTTAGGGAAATTCTGAATTCAACCTTCTTTCCGGCAAGAATTGGATTTGGATGTTTCTCGGGAAAATCGACTTCGTGGCTTGCCTCTTCTCCTTTATTCATCCCGATAAGCTTTTTCTCAAACTCAATACCCATCTGACCCGAGCCAACCTCGACAGATGAATCTTCGCTCTTCACCTGTTTCATGAGATTGCCCTTGTGATAACCCTGGTAACCAATAACGACAATATCGCCATCTTCTACTACTCTATCGTCAACGGATTTCAACGGAGCCATCTGTTTTCTGAGCGTTTCAATCTCTTTATCTATTTCTTCATCGGAAACTTCCGTATTAGGTTTGACGATCTCAACGTCTTTATATCCCTCAAGTTCAAATTCCGGCCTGATATCTACCTGTGCGGCATAGGTGAAGGAACCGTCTTCATTATAGGAATGGTCTAGAATTTCAGGATGAACGACCGCATCTATCTTTTCTTTTTCGATTACATCGAAATAAGTATCCTGAACAAGTTTTTCGCCTACCTCAGCCTCGACCTGCGGCTTGTATGACTTTTCAATGATGGAGCGCGGAACCTTGCCTCTTCTGAACCCTTTCATTTTAGATTCTTTTTGTAACTTGCTATACTGCTTGTTCAGCTTTTTCTGAACGTCTTCGGCAGGCAGCGTCACTGTGATCTTGCGGGTAAGGGTTCCGATTTCTTCAACCTTTGCTTCCATCTGTTACCATCCTTTTTTCTTTTGTTCTTAACAGTTTGTGAACCATTAAGTGTTCTTGGAAATGTTCCCTATTATAATAAAGAAGACTTTCCTTAATTTTGGTTTATCATAGCTGGTGCGAGAGGGGGGAGTCGAACCCCCACACCATAAGGCGCTAGATCCTAAGTCTAGTGCGTCTACCAGTTCCGCCACCCTCGCAATATTACAAAATATTATTCTAATTTTTGCCTGAACTCAAAACAGGCCAATATACCCTCTTTTATTTATTTTTGCCAAAACAAAATGCCTGCCTACATCAACAGCTATTTTTAGGTCGGCTCAATAGCTTTTCAAAAGGATATATATCATTAAGCATATAGTTATTTCTCATACCTCTAGAGATCACTTCTTTTCTGCATTCTTTTTTAAGGAGGTACTAAGAAATCGCGATGACAGCATGTAAGTGTGACAATGATTAATTCACAACAGATATTCAGTCAAGGTCGCGGTAGTGAAAATTTCAAATGGAATCAAGCTATAATCTTGCCAAGATTTGTGTTAATGGATACTATCTAGGTCTGCTTCTGATCAAAATTTATTGAATAATCAACACATCATTTCGAGGTAATCATGACCTTCAGTAAACAATTTGGATCTTCTCTTATTTCTCTTCTAATTTTGGCTGCAACATCCTTTTCAGTATTAGCAGACACATCTGACACAGCGTCAACCCTGGAATGGATTGTTGAGAAACAATGGCAACTTAGTGCAACGCCTATTGATATCGCCCACTCCCTCGACAACAAATATGTTTTCGTTTTGGCTGAAGACCAGAAGGTATATGTTTACAATTCTGCCGGCAAACATGAAGGAGCAATTCCTGTAGATCCCGGCGTTACCGCAATTGACATTGCCCCTAGAGCCGAAAAACTCTATCTCATCAATGATAAAACAAAAACTTTCACGGCACTCTCAATAGATTTTATCAGAAATATCAACACTGCTGGATCACCATATCTCGGACCAGAGGACGCTCCAATCACCGTTGCCCTGTTCACCGATTTCGAATGCCCCTATTGCCGAAAAATTGAGCCACTCATGGCGGAAGTTCACAAAAGAAACCCAGAAACGGTCAAAATTGTCTTTAAGAACATGCCGCTTCAATTTCACAAATTTGCCGATCCAGCAGCACGAGCAGCACTTGCAGCAGAAAACCAGGGAAAATTCTGGGAATTTCATGATGAACTTTTCGCAGTCGAGGAAATCACTATGGAAGCAATCTCAAATATAGCCACCAAGCTTAATCTCGATCTGGAAAAATGGAAGAGAGACATGGTCTCTCAAGAAGTCCGGCAAAAAATTTACAGGGATATGCAGGACGCGCAGAAGGCCGGAGTGACCGGCACCCCGACCATTTTTGTCAACGGAAGACTGTTGAAGAATAGAAGCCTCCAAGGTTTTCAACAACTAATTGATAAAGAGCTGCAAAACTAACTTCATGATGCCAGAACTCAGTTGTGATCTTCATTTTGCCGATAATGCCAATGCAGCCCTGCTTTTTGGTGACCTGAACAGAAACCTTCATACGGTCGAGAAAGGATCCGGGGTTACCATCAACGTGCGCGGCAATGATGTTAACCTTTCCGGGCCTGAACATGAAGTAAAGCTCATAAGCGATCTTCTTCGTCAACTCTACGACCTCATTGGCAAAGGATACCCAGTGTATTCATCCGACTTTGCCTTTGGTCTGAGAATTCTTGAGTCGACCCCTTCTGCCAGACTCGATAAAATATTTCTTGATAAAGTCTACGTTACGACGCAACATCGGGTAATCTCCCCCAAGACCATAAATCAGAAAAAATACATCGATGCCATTCGCCACAATGATATCGTCTTTGGTATCGGACCCGCCGGCACCGGCAAGACCTATCTCGCCGTAGCCATGGCTGTATCCGCCTTGGTCAACAAGCGTATACGATCAATAATATTGACCCGGCCGGCAGTGGAAGCTGGTGAAAAATTAGGGTTTCTGCCTGGAGACCTGGCCCAGAAGGTAAACCCTTATCTTCGTCCACTTCATGACGCGCTCAATGATATGCTCGGCTCAGAGAAAAGCATGGAGCTGATCGAACGTGGTGTAATTGAAATTGCTCCTCTTGCCTTCATGCGTGGTAGAACGCTATCCAATGCTTTCGTCATCCTCGACGAGGCGCAAAACACCACGAGAGAGCAAATGAAGATGTTTCTCACTCGCATTGGTTTTGACTCATTTGCCGTTATTACCGGTGATTCAACCCAGGTTGATCTTCCGGTTCCTAAGCACTCCGGTCTGTTGGAAGCACAACGCATTCTTAAAAAAATTTTTGGAATAGAGTTTTGTAAATTTGGCAAGGAAGATGTGGTCAGACACCCTCTCGTACAGAAAATAATCCAGGCCTACGAAAAACAATCGTAGATGAGAGTGATATAGATTCATTGATAATCATAAAGACCGCCGGCACCAATACCGGAAATAATACAAGGCTGTGCAACTTTTTCTGAATTCATAGACTATGCCTGTCCATATTGCCAGTCAGTACACTACGCGCCACCACCACTCAAACATTAAATATATCCGTCAATACACCAACAGCCTCCTGCTTGAGTTAGGTCTTGCTGATCGTGAGGTCGGTATTCTTCTTACCGATGACCAGGAAATTGCCAAGTTAAACGCAAAGTACAGAGATAAAAATAGTCCAACCAATGTGCTGGCTTTTCCTTTCTCGTATGAGCATAGTAACGAAATCGCCGCATTTCCCCACCAGCAACTCGGTGACCTGGTCATTTCAACTGACACAGCCTCTGAAGAAGCAATTAAATACAAACAATCAATCTCCTACAGGATGTGTTGGTTGATCACCCACGGTGTACTGCATCTTCATGGCTACGATCATGAACGCTCCAGCGAAGACGAACGGTTGATGCAGGCCAAAGAACAGGAGTTACTCAATAAACTTTTCCACGAAAGGAGTCACACCATGCCTCAACTAGCCATAAATGTCGATCATGTTTCAACCCTGCGTCAGGCTCGTGGCGGATCAGAACCAGACCCGATATTGGCTGCTTCAATTTGTGAACTTGCCGGAGCAAGTGGGATTGTCGTTCATCTGCGCGAAGACCGTCGGCATATCCAGGACAGCGATGTTTATCTTCTGCGAAAAACGGTTAAAACCAAACTAAACCTGGAAATGGGCGCAAATCCTGAGATTATAGATATCGCCCTTGACGTTGTTCCCGACATGATAACCCTTGTTCCGGAGAAACGACAAGAGTTGACCACTGAAGGAGGACTTGACGTCATTTCACAGCAGAAAAAGCTCGCCAAGGTCGTCAAAAAATTCAACAAAGCCAATATTCCTGTTTCTATCTTCGTCGATCCAGATCTTGACCAGATTCGCGCATCGCATGATATAGGTGCCAAATTTGTAGAAATACACACGGGAAGATATTGCGATGCTGAATCTGAAGAAATTCAAAATCAGGAATTCGAACTTATTGCCTCAGCAGCAGATGAAGCCTATCAGCTGGGACTTGTCGTCAATGGAGGCCACGGCCTTGACTATCATAACACCGGCCGCATCGCTTCCCTTGATGCCATGGAAGAATTGTCCATCGGCCATGCCGTCATTTCCAGAGCTGTTTTCACCGGACTTGAGAAAGCAGTAAAGGATATGCTGGATATAATTCGCCATGGTACAATGCAGATATACTGACGTTTTTATAATGGTTTGGTCAGCACCTGCATAATCAAATATTATTGGGTCTTAAACAGTATTTATTTTCAAAGCGAAAGGGACTTAACTCATTGACAAATTTGACACCGATGTGGTAAGAAATGCGAACCCGCCTGGGTGGTGGAACTGGTAGACACCCGGGACTTAAAATCCCGTGGGCCTTGCGCCCGTGCGAGTTCGACTCTCGCCCTAGGCACCATAAAAATTTAGGCTTCCAGAAGGTTCATATCACACCTGAAGGAAGCCTTTTTTTATTTACCCGGTACGATGAATTCCTTGGCAACGATTGATCCGAAAATTCCAATATGCATTCTGATTAATGAGACTTCTCCTCTCAAGTGGCTGGCTTTACCGTGGCTACTGCCATTCGCGCTGGCTGGAGATATTTCTTTGCAAAAGCGGATATTTCTGCAGAGGTAATTGCTGCATGATCCTCAATAATCGTTTCCGGCCAACGCAGTTGCTCAGGTTGCTGAGTCGATCCCGAAAGCACAATGTTGAGCCAGTAATTGTTAGTTCTCACCAAATCCTTGAGTGAGGTAAGGGTTGGATTTTTGACCCGCTCCAATTCTTCATGGTTCACACCCTCTTCAATAAGTTGCCTACTGATATTTTCGATCACATTCTGCACTTGGGCAAGTTGTTCTGGATTGGTAACGACTCGAACATAGAGTTTTCCATATTCAGGTGCAAATCTACTTGAGGAATTAAACACCACCGGAGAATACGTCGCCCCTAGTTGTTCTCGAATGGCCAGACGGACACGTTCTTCAAAAACGGAGGCCAGGGTATTCAAACGACGGACCACGCTTATATCTTGAAAACCTGTCGTCTTCCAGGCCATTACCAATAATGCCTGATTGATTTTTGAGGATATGACGAATTCCTTTTTTTCTCCGGCAGGAAACTGAACTGATATTTTAGCTGGATTAATTGCATTTCTTGCCGGTAGCGAACCAAAGTATTTACCGAAAAGATCGAGCACTTCCTCCTTCTCAAAGTCTCCGACGATCGATATTTCGAGGGCAGCCTCGGAAAATACCGGCAGGATCCATTTTTCGATCATTTCAAGATCGATCTCCTTTATTTTATCCAAGGGCGCAATACCGAATAAATAATTGCCACCAGCCAAAAAAGGCTGAACATCTAATGATTCAGCTCCTCTGATATCATTACGCATGGAACTATACATCTTTCCATAGCTCACCATGACGTTTTCATAGGCATTCCTTCTCATTCCAGGATCTCGCAAAATGGTCTGGAGAGTCTGCATAAGCAACTCCATCTCGTTTGCCAAAGATCTTCCCCGTAGTTTGAATCTTGATTCGTCAATGGTTAGCGAATGGGCTACCGAAGTACCCGACAGAACATCACCAAGCTGCGATTCGGTTAACTTGCCTGATCCGGATGCACCTATTACGGATTCAGCAAGCATGCCCATACCGCTTGCAGGTTCTCCCAACTTTCCTGAACCGAATTCAATATTTATGCTTATCTCATTTTTTTTAAAATCTGTCTTTTTTAAACTCAGCACAGTTCCATTAACGTACCGATACCTATCGACATCAATTGACTCGTATCTCCTATGTTCAATAGGCTCTACAGAAGAATTACTACTTACAAGGTATGGAAAATCCATGATTCCAGCAGCGGCATATTTTGCAACTTGTTGCCTACCGGCCTTATGATAAACATTGAGGATTGTCTCTTGCGGATCTTCACTTTGAATAACGACGTCGCCGGTAACTTCAATCAATCGCTCCTGGCGGTGAAAGAGTTGTGCCAGGGTTGCGTTAATTTCTTCCGTTGTGAAAGTTTGCACCGCCGTACTATAGAGCGTTTTCTCTTGATATGGGGATTGAAACACCCTGTTATTATTGAGGCTAAAGATCAGCTGCCGCATAATCCTGGTTGATTGACGATTGTCTGCTTTTTCAACCTGATTGGCGTAATAGGCGAGTACATCTTTCTTGGCCAGCTCGAGCTCTTTTTGCGTTATTCCGAATTCAAGGGCCTGACGAAGCCCTTTTTCCAGCGATGGTAATAGCTCGGACCATTTGTCCGCAGAAGTTGAAGCAGAAAGTC
This sequence comes from Desulfocapsaceae bacterium, assembly GCA_030065655.1. Classification (GTDB taxonomy): domain Bacteria; phylum Desulfobacterota; class Desulfobulbia; order Desulfobulbales; family Desulfocapsaceae; genus Desulfopila_A. The sequence continues at coordinate 8,092 of JASJDT010000121.1, forward strand.
CTGAATAGCCAATTGTTGGTAATAAATCTCCAGAATAAACCCTCGGATTAGATAGGAGACCAACTTTTTCTTCAGCTATTTTTTCAAATCTTTTCTGGAGAATTGAAGTAGCCACATATTCACGCAAGTTGCTAAGCTGCAAGGCATGTGAATCATCATCAGGATTTTTGTTATAATAAGACTCGATTGCCACATCGGTATAGCCAGCTTCTGGTTCATTATAGTAGAAAGATCGCAAACCTCTCTCCAATAGCGTTCCAATCTGCGGACACTCTGGACGTTTTCCTCTTCCCTGTAGCTCTGCAAATGTCTTCACGATCTCACTTCTTACCAATTGTTCATCGATATCCCCCACTACAACTAGAATCATATTTTCAGGCCTGTACCACTTATCATAAAAAGCGCGTAAAGATTCACTGGTTGCAGCCTTGATAGACTCTTTGGTGCCTATTGGTTGCCTGTTGGCTAATATGCTACCTTCCACCGCGTTTTTCGTTATAGCCACTTGAGTTCTATACTCTACGGAATCCCTGGCCAGCTTTTCAGCGAGAATTACCTTGCGTTCACGCTCTACTTCATCAGGCAGAAGTAGAGCTCCCTGGGCATAATCGGACATAACCAGAAAACCTTTCTGGAGATCCGCTAGCTCGCCGTCGGGCAGATTTATCATGTATACGGTCTCGTCATATGTTGTATAAGCGTTGGTATCTGCACCGAAATCCATGCCGATCTCCTGGAAATATTCAATGAGTTTGCCAGGAGGAAAATGAGTTGAGCCGTTAAAGAGCATATGCTCAAGAAAATGAGCGTATCCTCTCTCGTCGTCTTGTTCATGGATGGAGCCAGCCTGAACATTAAGGTAAATGGCTACCCGATCTCGCGGTGTATCGTTGGCTTTAATAACATAGCGAAAACCGTTTTCAAGTTTCCCAAACAACACCTCAGGATCAGGCACCAAATCACTTTTTTCATGGGGCCAAGTGGTGGTAAAGCACGAGTCTGCCGCTGAACCGTGCACTTTATTTTGACCCAATAGAATGAAACTTAATGAAAGAACTATTAGATAAAGAGCTGACCAGCAGCGATTTGGTAAAAGCTTTTTCTTCATTACGATAACTTTGCTACCTTTCTAATACTTATCTAAAATATTTTTTTGTCATTTAGACAGGATCATATAATAAATACGATGCAGCCATTTACAATCAACGAACCAATCCTGTTACAGCTAGATTATTTTAGTTCTTATCAGCACGCTCTACATATTCTTTCCAGCAGTTTGACCATACCTGTTATTATCAACAATCTGTAACCGAATTTGTCGAAACTACAAACATTCTATCTATGAATGGCTCCACTACTCTTTGACAAAATTATTTCCGGGATAATAATCAGCTAAACTGCTATCATTGTTGAATGAATAATGATCGGCAAAAAAACAAACTCCGATCAAACAGACCAGAAGTCATCAGCAGGTAGTGAAAGGCAAAACGAAGTGTGTCAAATCACAGATGAGTATCGAACCATAGCACCCTTTTACGAGAAAATATTGGGTAAAATTCTTCATCCATTGCGGAAGGATGTTCGAACTTTTATTCACCATCATAAACACAAACGGATCATTGACGTTTGCTGTGGTACCGGCAAACAGTTAGAAATGTTGGTTGAACCTGATATGACACTTTTTGGTATCGATCTTTCTTTTGCAATGCTGAAAGAAGCTGCTGATAGGGGAAATATTAATTTTATTCAAAAGGATGTCACCGAAATTGACTTTGATAAACATAGCTTTGATGCTGTGCTAATCAGCTTCGCACTCCACGAAAAAAGCAGTTTTGATCGCGATATAATCCTTCAAAAAAGCTGGGACCTTGTGCGAGAAGGAGGTCATCTCATCATTGCTGATTATTGCCGACAGCCCTTCTCCTTTGCAGGTATCCTCTTTGGCAAGTTGATTATTCCGTTGCTTGAACGTGCGGCCGGTAAAAAACATTATTTGCATTACCGAAGTTGGATGATGGATGGAGCACTCGATGCCCATATTCAGAATTTAAGTGAGCGGAAAGAAATCATTTCATACCATTTCGGCCGATCGGTTTTGCTCTGCGCAGTATTCAAAATTAGCGAGGCAAATAAAATATTCCAATCAGTAAATCAGATAACATTAGGATAGAATATGCAGCTCAACAATAAAATTGCCCTTGTACCTGGCGCTTCTCGGGAGGTTGGCAGAGCTATAGCGCGAAGGCTTGCCGATGAAGGTGTACAGCTTGTTTTGCCCTACTATGACTGGCCTGAATCATCTCAGGAGATGATTGATGAGTTCACCAAGCGAGGTTGTTCTTTTTTCGCGAGTTCAGTTGATCTCACCAACGAAACAGCTATAGAGGATATGGTGGAAGAGATAGAAAAACGCTTCGGACGTTTGGATTTTCTCGTCAACAATATCGAACGGGGAGGTATGCCGGTGGTCCATGGACCCTACTCACTTGAACATAACAGGGGGCAATGGGATCTCGAGGTTAACACAACGTTGAAAGCAAAATGGCTATTATTTAATCATTGTTTACCTCTGCTAAGAAAAGCCAAGGAAGCCGCAGTCGTAAATATTTCTTCAATAGCCGCCATAGTCGGTAGAAGTGGTCCCGCCGAATTGCTCTTTAATGATGGCTACAGTGCGGCGAACAAAGGTATCGCCAATTTCACCACAACCTGGGCTCGTGAAGCTGCACCGTCCATCAGAGTAAACGAACTCATGCTCGGCCTGGTCAAACATCGTCATGGAGAAGGTACCAGGGGCTGGGCTTCTTTAGCTGAGTCGGCTAAAAGCCAGATTCTCGATCATATTCTTCTCGACCGTACAGGCCTGCCGGAAGAAGTCGCTGCAACCGTTTACTTTCTTCTTGCCGAGGCGACATATATGACTGGCTCAGTTATTCGTATGGATGGCGGATATATTTTGGGAGGTGAAAAAACCTCCGACTTACCAGAGGGAGTTTTGAGCCAAAGGCCATGACTCGCCGAAAGAGTCATTTTCAAATTGAAGAGAAAATGGTTGTGAATATTCGTTCCCTTCAATTAATCTATTTCAGTTTTTGGAGAGCCTGCTTGGCTAGAGAGGCAACCGAAACCTTATGAATATGGTAGTCCCAGTATAGATTGAACTCGTGGTGGTCATTAGTGAGCTGCTCGATCTTATCAATAGCTGAAGCATGGCCACAAATCCCTAAACTCCATCCGGCCAGAGCCCGAACAATTCGGTCCGGTGAATCCAGGTATTTTTGTAGATCCAGATATATATGACCAATTTTCATTTGGTTTTTTCTTTCGCTCAACACTCTGCCAACGCCCCATAAGACACCTCTCTGCAGAGCAGGCAACTCAAGATAGTTGCCATCCTGAAACGGTTCAGGCCCGTCTTCCTGGGTGTAGGATAACAGCAAATTTTCATACTCAGCAAAGAGTCTGTCGCTTAGCGCCATGACTTCACCCATTGCTTCAGGCACTCCCCAGCCAATACCACCGGACTCATCGTTGAGAGTCCACAGAAATCTACGCATTACCACTCGCGCTGCTTCCATATCCTGCTCAGCAAGATCGGTTACAACGACACCAAAGGCACTAACTGCATGCCACTTGATCCGTTCTTTGCCATAGCACAATGCAGAAAACAAGGCATGAAGTTTTTCTGCAGTACTGTATAGATCCAATCCACTTTGGACATCACGCCATGATCTTTGATCAAGTACCTGCTGAATAATTTGAGCTTTGGTTTTACGATAACTCATAAAAAATAAAACTCGTATTCAATTTGAAAAAGATTTGTGAGTGCAGAATGACCATGCCTGAAAATAGTAGGACATCCAGGGAAGAATACAAGATGTTGAGAAGAGAAAGTGCTTAAGTAGTGAGAAAGAAATTCAAGACTATCTAATCGAATCTAATTAGAATTTTTGGAGATGTTGCGGTGTTGATTACCTATTCTTCAAATCATCCAATCGTTTCATGCCCTCCATCATAATTGCCATGAAGCCGCCGATAATCTCTTTTTTATAATCCTTGGCGGAAAGACCCTGGATGAAGGTAAATCGACCGCGAGTTAGGGTCAATATTTTAAAAAATGCTTCTTTACCTAGAAGCTTTCCGCATATAGCTTCAATAATTTCTCCTTCATAAAACTTGATTATGCCGTCAAAATCTTCTCCCTCAAATGTCAGCGTTCCGGACTTTTGTATGTAGTTTATCATCTGACAAAGGTCGATAGGAGGCATATCGGCAATATGACCGGACATTCCGGAGCCGAGCTCCTCGGCTCTTTTAATATTGATGTCGCTAATCCGGCGAGCCATCAATTTGTAGAAGAACACCTGAAGGGCTGGAAAACGTTGGAGAATATGACGAAAATTTTTATTATTTAGGGTGGCAATCTGGCTTGGCTGAGCAGCCATAATGGTTGCGGAGACCTTTTCACCGGTCAACAAACTCATCTCACCAAACACCTCACCTGCTTCCATCTCGTTCAGGCCTATACCCTCATCATCAACAACTTCGACCTTTCCGGAAAGGATAATAAAGAGGTTCTCACCCTGTTCTCCTTTTTGAACGATAGGGAATCCATAGTCGTAATGCTTCAGCGTAAGCAGTGCAGCTAGATCA
>JASJDT010000122.1 GCA_030065655.1 Desulfocapsaceae bacterium
CACAGCCTCGACAATCATCCTCATCCCCATAATATTGGCTTCTGTCCTCAGTGGAATGCTAGTACCATGGATCGAGTAAACCTTTGCCCCCACAAATTGTGCTTTATCACAGGGATATCCCAGCATGGTGACCACATTTTCTTCCAGTTCCCCGCTCATGCCACCGAGCATAGGCCCCAAATTTAGCTGGTTATTGTTTTCCACAAGCTGCTGCTTTTCATGATCGTTTAGTTTGTTAAACTCATCATGTATGTAACTCTGTGGATTTGCTGACTTTGTCCCAGTGCGCCGTTGTAAATCGAAGGTATATATCCAATCCGGATCGACGAATTCCACCGTTTCCGTGGTTTTCTCAATCCCCATTACCTTCATGGTTGATGTGCGATACTTTGCTGTTCTTTGGCCAAAATCACGGATGTACAGAATTTCGTACCCTTCTTCCACCCCACTGATGGCATACCGTATAGTTGCCTTTTCAAAAGGCAGATTAATCTTCCAGAGATCGTTGCTACCTGCAAGCACTCCCATCGGAATCAATTGCAATAATAATGCAATCGCTATGTTCTTGATCATTTCCTCCCCCCTGTGTGGATCTACACATCCAAGGAAAATGTTCAGTGAACCGGTCCGCGAATTTTTTTATAGTTCAAATTCCAACAGAATATTTTGCTAAAAATATTTCTCTGTTTCTGCCTAAACTCATAAAAGCAGACCTAACCTTCTGTCAACGCAGTTATGCCCGTGATCGGCTGGGCTAAATAGTTTTAATGATGAAGGGCTGCAACGGCCTCATTGACGTAGCTTGCAGCAGTAACCATCTGTTCATCATCGTTATAAAAATGTGGTGCAAACCGCAGATACCCAACTGGTGCAGTTATGATAAAACCTTTTTTCTTAAAAAATTCAAGATATGCTTTGCTCTCGCCTCGAGGTTCCGTCGCCAAAATCCCGGATCTGTTGGGTTCAGGGAAAGTGAGATATTGTAAGCCACTTGCTGCACACTCCTGCAGAAACAGATCCTGCAGACGAAAAACCTCGTCACGAATGGACTCCATGGAATACTTCAAAAACAATTCTTCCAAAACTACATTCAAAGCAGCGACATGATCCCAGGGTAACGTGGAATATTCAAATTTTTTGCCATCATCATGGGGGTCCCAACTGAGATCAAGATAATTGAGACCCTGCCGCATCAATCCGGGACCGGCCATGGTTTCGCTGAGCTTTTCCCGAAAGTTTTTCGAGGTGTAGAGCAATCCAGAGCCCATAGGGCCCATCAGCCATTTCCACCCGGAGGCAACAACAGCCGAAACCCCAAATTCTTCCGGATAGACAGGCAGACACCCAAGACTCTGGGCACAATCGACAACCAGGTCGATGCCGTTTTGTCGGCATATCTCCCCTAAAGCGGGCAGATCTGCAGCGAATCCACTTGTGTATTGGACATGACTGAAGGCAATGATTCTTGTCTTTTTGGTGATTTTGCCGGTAAGTTCTGCCATGGACCAGCCAGTCGGTTTTTGCAGATGGGCATACTTTTGAAGAGGTGGATTATCAGCAATAAGCGTAAGCTTAACCCCACGTTTTTTTTGAAGTATCCATGGATAGTGGTTGCTCGGATACTCGTGCTGGTAGCTGATTATTTCGTCGCCAGGAGAAAACGGATATCCGTTGGCAATCATACAGAGAGCTTCCGCTGTGTTATGAACATAAGAGATATTTTTCGGACTCGTACGGAGAAAACGACCAACATTATCGTGCAAGCGTGGCATAACATCCAAATAGTCGGGCAACGCTTTGATACCATCTATCGACATCTTCCGGTTAAACTCCTGCATCGCCACTGCTGCCTTAGCAAAAAGAGGTGAGACGGCACAATGCCCCATAAATATGGTTTGCTCCTTCGAAGGAAACGTCTTAGCCGATTTATCAAACATCCACGCCTCGCTCACACCCGCTATGATAAGTGGTATCTTCTAGTTTTGTCTGCAGGCTCTTTTTCATTATTTACTGCGTTACTTCGCGAATAAAACTGCCGATACGTTCATTTACCATATCACTATCAACGCCACTGGTGAGTATATGCCGGTCGGAGGAAAATAACATATACTCTTTCCTGGTTGATCCAAGTTCCTCATACATTATTCGCGAACCGTTGCTGTCGACTACCGGGTCACGATCGGCGTGGAGAATGAGGCTGGGATGGATGATATCTTTCAGCATCGGTCGTAATTGTTCAAGGAAACTGCCAACGTTTTTAACGCTATAGACCGGATTGCGATCATAGTTGATGTAGGGATTTTCTGACTCGAATTGAAAATAGCTAACATCCAAGGCATCACGCTTTATCTTGGCTAAAATGCGGTGCCAGACATCTATTGATGGCATGAAACTGGTTGAATAATTTTTGAGACTGAGCGGCGGGCATACGGCAAATACGCCTGCGAGTTCAGGTAGCCGCGCTGCCAGGTCAAATGCCAGGCAGCCCCCTATTGATACACCACCTAGCACGACCTTCTTGCAGATACTGCTGATAATAGCATACCCCCTCTCAACCGATAGCTGCCAGGCACTATAATCCGTCTGGGCAAGATCCTCTGGTGTAGTGCCATGACCAGGCAATCTGGGAAGGTAGACCCACAGCCCCTGTCGATTGAGCCAGCGGGCAAGATCCAGCAATTCCTCCGGGATGGAGAGATAACTGTGAACCAGAACCACACCGATCTTCCTGGTTGAGCCTGGCAGTAAACAAGATCCTGCCGAACTCAAATCGGACTTCTCACAACGACTGCATTCATCAATAAAGTTTCGATGCTCGTCACGCAGCAACAGACGTACAATTTTTCTTTTGACAAAAAAATCAGGTTGTATGGCAATAGAACGAACCAGTTTTTGAATATATTTCAGCGGTTCAATTTCATTTACCATCACATCAATGGGATTGTCTATTCTCTCTCGGTGAAACTGCAGCAAGTCTGGAATGTTGCGCTCGTGCTTTACGAGTTTGCCGTTTTCCTTATTTACCACGTTTTTTTCAAGCGCCAGTTGAATGAAATTCTCTGCTTTTTTAAATCGATCATCGGTGAGAAGATGGATCTGATCTTCTTTTAAAGAGCGATGGATATTGCAGCTCACTATGTTTTTTTCAAAGATATTCTTGGCAGCAAGATACACTCTCCGACGCAAACCCATAGCCGAAATTTTCTTATACGGATACCTTTCCAGAAAGGAAGCGAATAGGTGATCATGGTTCACCGTGGTCATATCATAGATCGCTGTCATATAACGGTGCATAATATCTTCTGCCTGACTGTGCATCTCCCGACTCAGTTTCTCCGAAAAGCTTGGCTCCGTGCCTATGGGTTTTTGGAGTTCACTTTGCATTGTCTCCGTTTTCATATATTCAGACAGAGTAATCGGCTGGCCAATATGGATATCAAGATCGACTCCGGAAAAAAACATCGTCCCCTCGGTCATTAATTCTTCAAGAACCCGCTCGGGTACTTCTTTCATTATCCGGGTTGCAAATTGCGAGGCGATGTTTTCCTTTGCGCGTATGGGATAATAGGTGAGATTGACCGGTACGATGGACGTGGTTTTGCCGCGTATCTCATCCAGGGAGGGGATCTCAAAGGTATCAAGAAAGGCAGCGATGTTTTCTGGCTCAGCCTTTTCATGCTCGAGCATGTGGTTGCGAAAGAACTCGGCCCGAAGGGCCAGGGAAGCCGCACCGGTATGAGGTTTGTGTCTGCCCTCCTCATGGGTAATTAGAAAACTGCCGTCGCCAATGATCTTTTTGGATTTCACCATGCGACCTTCTGGAAAGATTATCCAGTTTTCCGTGCCGGTAAGCAGTCCTTTTATTATTATCCTGTCCCTGTTGGGATCCCTGGTTGATACCGCACCGACCAGTTCAAGGTATCGCTTCAGCCGCCCTTGAAAAAGAATATGCGCTGCCAAGGACAGAGCTGGTACATTGGTCAGTTTAAATATATAATAGGGAATAAGAAGGGTTTCGACTCTAGTGAAATGATTAACCACGAATATCTTAGGTCCTTCGGGAATATTTTCCTGACCTTCGATAACAACATCCGCCTTGGAGAGAGAGGCAAATGTTTTAATGGCAAAACCCGTGGTAAAATAGGCTGACCTGTTCATAAAACCTTTCTGTTCAGATTCACAAGCATCTGATTAACCGGCAATGGAGGGTCGGGCTTATAGCCAGACGGAAACAAGCTCTTTTTAAACAGGAACGAAAATCGCTGGGACGTCCACAGCAGAAGTTCCAGGTACAAGCCAGTCGGCCTATATTATTGAACTCCAGATAAGAGGTCAAGCCCATTCCCTGCCACGCAATATCAATGTGTTCGCCGTTCCTATCATGTTACCATATTTTTATTTATTCGATAACAATATGAAACCAATAAAAAAATTAATCAGTCACCAGTATTTTCATGCATCTTTATTCATTACCAACTCATACGATGCAATTGCATACTCACAAGATATAGAATGAGGCAAAACAGTTTATTATTTTATGGGATTACTCACTTTGCACGCTGACCTTGCAAAGATTCGCCCATTGATGTATTAGGGCATGGTACACAATATTTGTATCGACAAAAGGAAGTGATCCTTTTAGTGCTAATTCCTTAAAGGTAAACAATACTGAAAACGTAGGAGAGATCGCATGCCTCTGAACCTGACCTTCACCCCGCCCGACTTCGATGCCCCTGAACTTGATGACGCCCCATTTGCCTCTCTGGAAAAGGTTGAAGCAGATGGAATTGCACCAAAAAACTTTCATGCCACCTCCAATTTCCCCGAGTATGTCCGGCTTGAGGGATACGGTTGGGTATTGGCTCCCGAGAGCAGGATGGATGCCGTTCTTGTGGTAGAAGAGGGTAAACTGCGTGTCTGTGAAGCACGCAACCTCAAAGCCGGGGAAATGGTTGTTGTCGGCAGGACCGAAAATGGCGAGGAAGGAATCCTGGTCCATCCCCACTGCTTCGAGAAAATCGAGAAAAATGAGGACAAGTTTACTTTTCGCTCCCGGGGAACCAGGGAAACGCCTTTTTCGCGCTCATACGATGATCTCTATACTGTCCTAAGACATGATCGTGACCATGGCCATATAGCCTGGGTACTCGGTCCGGCAGTAGCCTTTGACAAAGATAGTCGCGATGCCATGAGCGGTCTCATCGAAAACGGTTTCTGTCACGCCCTGCTGGCTGGCAATGCTCTTGCTACCCATGACCTGGAAGCAGCCTACTTCAACACCGGCCTTGGCCAAAATATCTATAGCCAGGAACTGCAACCCATGGGGCATTACAACCACTTAGATGTGCTGAATGAAGTCCGCCGGGCCGGATCGATCAAAGAAAGTCTTGGTACCTTGAACATCAAGGATGGAATTATCAAAGCCTGCGAAGATAATGATGTACCCTACATCCTTGCTGGATCGATACGTGACGATGGTCCGCTGCCTGAGACAGTTGGAGATGTTTACACCTCCCAGGACCTTATGCGTGAGCATGCCAGGAAGGCGACTACGGTGATAACTATGGCGACGCAACTCCACTCTATCGCTTTCGGTAATATGACGCCGAGCTACCGCATAATGCCGGATGGAGAAATTCGCCCAGTCTATTTTTATGTAGTCGATATGTCTGAATTTTCGGCGGATAAACTGGCCAATCGCGGTTCTGCCCAAGCCCAGGCGATACTTACCAATGTCCAGGATTTTATCGTCAATCTATGGAACCATCTACGAAAGTGATCTAACGACATGCCTAAGACCATCAGCATAATCGGCATCCCCATGGATCTCGGCCAGAAACAGCGTGGTGTCGATATGGCTCCCGTTGCCATACGTTACGCCGGTCTAACCGGCAAACTGCAACAGTTGGGATATCATACCATCGATCGCGGCAATATTGATGTTCCCGGACACTATACTCTTTCTTCAACCAAATACGAAGATAGGCTTATCCCTATAAAAGAAGCATGTGAAAAAGCCTACCAGATGGGGGCCGAGGCAATCCGCAATGGCGAAATCCCACTCTTTCTCGGTGGCGACCACTCGGCTGCCATTGGCACAATTGGCGGAGTAACCGATGCCTCGCCCTGCGGGTTGATCTGGGTGGATGCCCACGGTGACTTCAATACCCCGGCAACCTCTACCAGCCAGAATATTCATGGCATGGCTCTTGCGGTTCTTCTTGGTCAGGGATCAGATCAGTTGGTCAATATCGGTAGGCAGGGACCTAAATTAACCCCTGAGAATGTCATCATGATAGGGGTTCGTGAGCTTGACCTTCAGGAGAAAAAGTTGTTGGCAAGTTCCGGTTGCACTGTCTTTACCATGCGCGACGTGGATGAGTTGGGTATGCACAACGTTTTGCGCCAGGCCCTTGAAAAGCTCGAGCACCTAGACAACATCCATCTCAGCCTCGACATGGATGCCATGGATCCAATCGAAGCTCCGGGCGTGGGCACCCCTTCTCCCGGTGGTCTTACCTATCGGGAAGCTCAGTTAATTATGGAAACCCTTTGCGATTCGGGCAAGCTTCATTCCGTCGATGTCATGGAAGCCAATCCCATCCTCGACAACAGAAATAAAACAGCCCAAGTGGCCGTTTCACTTCTGGCCTCGCTTTTTGGTAAATCCATTATTTGATGAACCCGTAAAAAAATTCTGAATGCGCAGGTGCAACGCGCTATTTAGTTTCCGTCCTGAACCTAGCAATTTCGGAGTCTTCGCTTACCTGGTTGAGATCAAGGCGTGCGAAAAATTTACCACAGGCATCCTGAAGGAAGTGCCCTTGGGTGCATATAATTGATATCTAGGAGTCTCGCTCCGCTCGCTTACCGGAGGATAAAATTTCGAGCATAACGAAGATATCGGCCAGGTAAGCGAAGACTCCCGGAAGCGTCATAAAAGACTGTTCCGGGTGGTAGGAATAAAGAAAAGGTTATTGATTGAGAATGCTGGCTGTGGCCAGGAAAAGATCAGAATCACGCAGAACGCCTACCAACTCTTTGCCGTCATAAACCGGGATTACCGTAACATTCCAGCGATACATCATTTTCAGGGCATTGATGAGACGTTCCTCGGCTTGAACACCCTTTCCATTTATCTTTAACATCATATCGCCAACTTTGGTTTCCGCATACCTGATGACACGCTCATGGAAACCGGCTTCGGATTCATCGTGATCTGATGCACCGGTCTCGGCAAAGGCAATGGAGGCACCTATGGCGGAATTTTTCTCACTGAAACTCCCGGCAATCTCCGGAATCAATGTTTTCAAAATAACGCGGAAATCGATAATACCGATTAAACCGTTGTTTTCGTCCAGTACCAGACTGGTCCGATGTCCGGCTTCACTACATACGCCAACTTCAACCTCACAATAGATTTTACGCATTTCCAAGACAGCTTCTTTGAGCGTCTTATCTGGGGAGGTGACTGCATAGTCGGCTAATGGCACCATGATATCTCGTACTTTCTTGCTCAGTGGCATAGTGTCACCTTTGTCTTTGCTATCATTGCGTATGGCAAGCTAAAGCAAGTAGTTTCCGCTTTCAACCCCTTGTAATATTTACAAAGTAAGGTTTGCAGATTTGCTGTCAAGAAAAGGGGGATACTGTTTTTGACGCTGCTCGCAGTGTTTACCGCTTCGACTCTGGCCAGCTCCGGAGGGAAAGGGACGTTATCGTTGGTGCCTTGGTTGGCTGGGTCCGGCCGACTCACCTTGTGCGGATCTATTTAGGCGCAACCATCCTGGGGATCTGTGTGCTTATGCTTAGGGCAAAAAAGTCAACACTCCCGGAATATGCATTCTTTGGTAAAAAAGCAGAGGAGACTCGATAAATACAGAGTCGGTGCTGTTTTTACAATCAGAAGAAAATGTTTCTCCAATGATTAATGCCGATCAAGGACGAGGAGTGGTATCTGCTTCAGTGAGCGTTCCCTTCAGATTCAGGCGATAGAGAGGATCACCAACCAGAATCATTTTCCAGGAAAGAAAGGGCAGGCTTTGAAAATATGCTTCGACGAGGCAGTGCCTTTCCTCAAGGAGTTTGCCAAAAAAAAGATCTGGCGGTGGAAAGGCTTGAAGGTATGGTTCCCCTACCGGTCCAATGGTAGCAGTAATGCCGTCTTCGAGCATTTTTTTACACCAAACCTTGCTCCCTGGTTTTTTGAGAGTCTGGCATTCAGCACTGGCAATATGGTAGCCGACGCTCCCGGGCTGCCAGTCAAAAGCATCTATATAATTTGCCAGACTGTACCAGCCGGAGTACAAGGCAGCAGATGGACAGTCACCCTGCTGATAGAGTGCTTCGGTGGCCTCTATTTGGACGTCGATGTCAGCCTTGTCTTTCAGCCACGTATATGCACGGTGAATTGCTTGATCATATTGCACATAATTCGAACCACTTGCATCCTTATCTGCTTGCCAGCGTGCATCGAAATAGGCAATACCCTGCAAGCCCTTTATCTCCGCCGTAATAGAATCATCAATTACCCGTCGTACGGTTTGTTCGTCGGGACCATCGAGCCGAGCAGTAAGCATCACCTCAGCCTTATCTATTGCTGTCTGCCTGTCTTGGAAGCCAGCAAATAAGGGATTTAACAACCACAATCCAATTTCGTACTCCCCTTTTTTCACCAAAGCCAGTTCAGAATCAAGCGATGCCGCGCGATCTGAAAGAAGTTGCAGACTTTGTATTTTTGTCTTGACCTTTTTCAATTGATCTTCCACCGCTTTTTGGTCAATCTCCGCAGCCTTGGCAAGTTTGCTCTCTAAAGCTTTTTCTTCTAAACGCAGCGTAGCGATACCTTTTTCCTCCTCCTCGGTTTTTCCGGAAGAAGATATTTTGAGCGGCAGGCCGTAAAGAATTACGATGCAGCGAAGATGTCTATTAGCGTGAAGATGCAGAAATTCTTTTATCGGTCCAGCCACATCTTTCAAATAATCATCCCGCGCGAAGCTCTCGCTATCTGTTGTCTTTAGGATCAATAAATTTTCTTCCGGAATCGCCCGGCGCTTCATATAATAGCGGGCCAACTCAATGCTCTTTGCCACTTTCCCATTGGCAAGAACCATTATCTCATTGGGCTCAAGGGCATCTGCCGAGACTGGTTTGAGTGTCACTAAAAGAAAGATGAGCGTTATTAAATAAGAAAATTTGTTTTTCATAATCGCCTACTGCCTGGCTAATAAAAAGTGCTTTTATGCCGCACTTATTCGCCTGAAGAAGAGCTTTAAATCATTATACGAACGCGAATGAAAATGGACAACCACCAACCACAATTAGTTAAAACAGCAAACAGCTATATTCTGTACTTGATTCTAATTACCTTTGACAAAACCTGAAAAACAGGTGCCTTCATTTCTATCTATGAGCAGCACCTTCTATCAAGGTGGGTATCAAGCTCGTAGAATCTGGTAATACTTTGGGTCATTATACCTTCTGAATATTTTTCATTAGTTGGGATAAGCGATTGTATTCATGATGATAAATAGCTACTCATTCATATAAACTTTTAATGGATAGCTCTTACATTTGTGGCTAGAAGATGAGTGGTTCTCTTGTTTCCTCGATATACTTTTGCTATCATTAAATGTGACCAGTCCCGTAAATGTCACTGCTGTATCCACTCTCAGTGGATATTTCTCTTACCTCTCCATATTTCTTGAAAAGACCGCCAGGGAGGAGTGTCTCAAAAGAATGGCAGGGGAAGATAGCTTCAATCGGGGAGGAGTGTCATGGTGAAAAATATCTTTGTTGCCGGTTTGGATGACTTCCATCTCTCTCAACTGCTTGCTCTGCGAAATAGCGCGAACTATCGATTTCATTCGCTTATTTCTTCTAGGAAAATAAAATGGCAGGACCACTTTCCGGTCGAAGAATTCCTTCGTCAGGCAAAGTGGCAGTTGCATCATACTACCAATAATGTTGATGCCATCATCGGTTACTGGGATTTTCCCGTATCCACGATGCTGCCCATCCTGCAAAAGGAGTGCGGATTACAGGGACCCAGCCTCGAGGCCGTCCTGAGGTGCGAGCATAAATATTGGAGCCGTAAATTACAAAAAGAGATCGTGCCGGAAAACGTTCCACCATTTCAGCCTATCAATCCTTTCGACAAACATGCAGCGGAACACTGTCGACTTGATTTCCCCTTCTGGCTCAAACCGGTAAAATCGGTTCTCTCCCATCTCGGCTTTCTTATCCGCAATCGGGTGGAATTGGAAATGTGTCTCCATCTCATCAGGAAAAGCATCAGCCGTTATGCCAAACCTTTTAATTTCATCATGCAAATTGCTGATCTTCCAGAAGATATTCGAACCATCGATGGCTTTTTTTGCATCGCCGAGGGACTCATCTCCCATGGCCGTCAATGTACTCTTGAGGGTTTTGTCACGGCAGAAGAAGTGCACATCTACGGCTGTGTCGACTCTCATCGCAGCGGTCGCAATCAATCATGCTTCTCCTGCTACGAGTATCCCTCAACCCTGCCAGCTGATATTCAACTGCGCCTGGAGGGGGCGACCAGAAAAGTTATTCGTCATGTTAATTTGGATAATTCACCATTCAATATCGAGTTCTACTGGGATGAGACGACTGATCACATCGCGTTATTGGAAATCAATACTCGAATTTCCAAATCCCACGGTCCACTTTTCAAAATGGTGGATGGGGAGTACCATCTGGCCATACCTATTGAACTAGGCTTGGGAAACATACCAAGCTTTCCAGTTGGTGAGGGAGAGTTTAACGTCGCTGGTAAATTCATGCTGCGCAGTTTCAGAGACGGCACCGTGCAACGCATTCCTCAAAAGAAAGACGTGGAAAAAGTACGGCGCCATTTTCCCGGCACGGAAATTTCTATCAAAGTTAAACCGGGTATGCAGCTCTCAGATCTTCGCGATCAGGATAGCTACAGCTATGAGCTTGCCGAAATCTTTATGGGTGCTGATTGTCATGAACGGCTGATGAAAAACTATCAGACAGCACTTTCCATGCTGCAATTTGATATTGAACCCGGTCTGAGTCCGGCCCATCCTGATATACTTTCCAATCAGGCTTGAAATTCTTTGGAAATACAAATGATTTTTCCTGCATGGAAGATTATGGTAACTGCTATACAAGGAAAATGCTAATCTTTCATAATTGTGGTAGGAAAAGATCAAACCATGACCTACGATTACCTGATTATTGGTGGAGGCATAATAGGTATTTCCACCGCCTGGCAGCTTCAACAACGTCATCCCCAGAGTAAAATACTCCTTCTGGAAAAAGAAGAAGAATACGCCACCCATCAGACCGGCCATAACAGCGGTGTTGTCCACGCCGGTGTTTATTATACCCCGGGCAGTTTAAAGGCCAGATTATGTAAAGCTGGAGCAATAGCGACCATCTCGTTTTGTCAGCAGAATAATATCGCCTATGAACGTTGTGGGAAAATGCTGGTGACCACTAACTCATCAGAGCTTGATCGGATGCAGAGTCTGTTTGAGCGTTGCCGGGAAAATGAAATTGACGTTGACCTGGTTTCTGCGGATGAACTCTCAAAAAGGGAGCCGAATATCAAAGGACTTGGCGCAATTTTCGTCCATGACACCGCCATTGTCGATTATCGCGAAGTGGCCAGAAAGATGCTTAAACACTACCAGGATCTAGGTGGCGAAGCTCTCAACGGGCAATTTGTCTCAGGATTGAAGGAAACTGAAGAAGGTGTTCAGATTCAGACAAAAAGCAAGAACGGTAACAATCAATATGTGGCCCGATATCTTATCTCCTGTGCGGGTCTTATGGCTGACCGTCTCACCCGGATGATGGGTATTGCCACCAACTTCCAGATAATCCCTTACCGAGGCGAATATTATCAGCTGCCGGAAAAATACAACAACATAGTCAATCATCTAATCTACCCCATCCCCGACCCGGCTCTGCCGTTTCTGGGCGTCCATCTCACCCGGATGATCGACGGCACGGTAACAGTTGGTCCCAATGCCGTACAGGGTTGGAAACGTGAAGGTTATGGAAAAATCAACATCAGTCCTGGAGATATCTGGGATATGGTCACGTTCAGCGGCTTTTGGAAGGTGTTTGCCACCCATTTTCGTATAGGACTGACGGAAACTAAAAATTCTCTTTGGAAACCGGGGTATCTCAAACAGGTACAGAAATATTGCCCGCAGATTCAACTTGACGATTTGTTGCCATATCCAGCAGGCATCCGTGCCCAGGCTGTTCTTAAAGATGGCACCTTGGTTCATGATTTTCTTTTTGCCAGAAGCAAAAGAAGCCTGCACGTCTGTAATGCCCCATCACCTGCAGCCACTTCAGCCATTCCCATCGGAGAATACATCTGCGATGAGCTTGCAAAATTCTAGCAGGCCGGGGTGCCTTAAGAAGAGCTGGAACAGTCTATTCCGCATTTCTCATAAAAATAGGCACAATGTTTATGAGAAATACCGGCTAGAG
This sequence comes from Desulfocapsaceae bacterium, assembly GCA_030065655.1. GTDB lineage: Bacteria > Desulfobacterota > Desulfobulbia > Desulfobulbales > Desulfocapsaceae > Desulfopila_A. The sequence goes on from JASJDT010000122.1 coordinate 12,502, forward strand.
GATTTGCTTCAAGAAAAGCTTAGTGCGGTCATGGCTGGGGTTAACAAAGAAATGTTCCGGTGTGCCCGTCTCGACGACTTTGCCATCATCCATAAAGATAACGCGGTCGGCCACTTCCCTGGCAAAACCCATTTCATGAGTTACGACAACCATGGTCATGCCTTCCATGGCCAGCGTTTTCATAACATCAAGTACTTCTCCGATCATCTCCGGGTCAAGCGCTGAGGTTGGCTCATCAAAAAGCATGACTTTTGGATTCATGGCCAGCGCCCTGGCAATCGCCACCCGTTGCTGCTGCCCGCCTGACAGTTGATCCGGGTAGACATCCTTCTTTTCGCTGATACCCACCTTGTTGAGCAGCTGCATGGTAACTTCTTCTGCTTCCTTATCACTCCTTTTGCGTACAACACTTTGAGCAAGGTTGACATTGCCCATTACGGTTTTGTGAGGGAAAAGGTTAAATGACTGGAATACCATGCCGACTTCTGCTCTTACCTTATTGATGTCCGTCTTGGGATGAAGGATGTCGATGCCATCGATGAGGATTTGCCCTTTATCTGCAGTCTCCAGTCGATTTAAGCATCGCAGGAACGTTGACTTACCGGAACCGGATGGACCGATAACCACCACCACCTCTCCTCTG
>JASJDT010000123.1 GCA_030065655.1 Desulfocapsaceae bacterium
CCGTTGAAAAATCACTCATCGACCTTGAGAAAGAAATAGCTGCCATGTCCGATCCGGTCACAGCGGAGGAGACCACAAAGACCTACTATAATCAATGGATCAAGATGCTTGAAGGCCACTACATGGAACTCTTCAAGCATCTTGATCCATTGATTATAGTAGGTCTTTGTGGTCTCCTCCGCTGTGACCGGATCGGACATGGCAGCTATTTCTTTCTCAAGGTCGATGAGTGATTTTTCAACGGGAAGATAGAGTGTATGAAAGAATTCGGTGAGAGCCAGCTGCAGGCTGTTCATTTTATCTATCGCTGTTAAAATGCGTTCTTGTTGAAAACGGGTGAGCCCCACCTGGGGAATCTTGAGATAACGGCGAAACTCCTTCTCATAGTTTTCACTAAGAGTGTGGATTAGCTCTTTATCTAACTCTTCAATGTCAGCTGACGAAAGTGCCTCACCCCTTTTTTTTATCCATTCGCCTGTTTTAATCTGGGCGCTGTGCAGGTTTTGCAAACACGAAAGGGTAAAATCCTGAGCCATATCAGGCATCATCTCCGCAGCTTTTTGAAGATTACCCAGCATGTCAGGACTGCTGGCGGAAGCCATAAGCGATTGCCATAATCGCTGATTCGCCTGTAGAGATTCACCAAATCTGCCTTGTACTTTGTCTTGATCTATACCACCACCCGGCTGTAACCATTGTGGCCAGGGTTTGAAAAATGTCTCCCAGAAACCTGTCATTAACTGTTCCCAATCTAACGGTGCAGAGTTTTGATGAGTGGTTTCTTCTTTATTTGGCATGGCATCTCCTCGGTTGAATCATGATGGATGGCCCTGGTGGAAAGAACAATTTGAACTTTGCTCTCATCGTCATATTTAAAGAGAATTGTGTTCCTGTAACTCTTTTCCAATAAACGATTTGAGATATTCAACAGTGCAGCAAGCAGGAAAATGTCTTCTGGAAAGGAACCATCCCCTGGTAAGAGGAAAAGTTAGCAACATGCAAATTCCCTTGTGGGTTTATGAAGAAACATAAACCACCATATAAAACGAATTAGGCAATATGGTTGCCGACGGGCTCTTTCTGAAATTGGCAACTTTACTCCTCAGAAGTTGCCAATTTATAGACATCTTATATTAATTATAGGGAAAATTTTGGACTATGCCAGCACTATCCTGAAATTAATCTATTTGCCTCGGCCGAATTTTCCCCGATTTCGAAGGGTTCATGGACGAGGCATGTGGGTTTACAGCTTGAACTGCTGCAAGCTTCGGATAATGCTGGCCATGGGCTATTTGGACTCGCCCGAAAGGTTAAAAGAACCTTTTTCTCGTATGGTAAACATTATACCCAGCGAAAGATTCCAACTGCCATCTGAGATGGATAAATAGTGGAGTGTTCAATTTAAAACAAACTCTATTTTTAGAAAGAAATCGAGGCTAGAAGGTGGGGTTGACCAAGAGCGCAGAGCCAGGATTACCTTCGGGTATATCTATACGGAACGAAACGGTGTTTTTTAATTATTATTTTGGGTAGATACTCCCCAGAGAGTGGCTGTGTTAGCGAAAAGAAATGTTGAATATTGATGGAAGAGCAGGGATTGAAGCTCCATATTCGTCATCAGGCTTGCGTAGTTTTCCGGTACATCATTAAAGGGAAAGAAAAGGTTGTTGAAGCGTATAGGCAGTTCCTCCGTGATTCGTCTGGCAACAAAATCAATCATCCGCGTATCTATATTGAAGTCTGGGCAAATATCGAGCAACACGCCTTCCAAGGTGAAAAGCGATTTTCTGAAGAGCATGAGATCGGCCCGAAAAACCAGCCCCATATAGGAAAGCTCTTCGAGAATATTGAAAACTGTGCTTATAAGGGAAAGATTTTGATATTGCTTGGAATGCAATAGATTATGGATAGTTTCCTGTAACTCCTTTTTGGATTGCTGAAAAGACCCAGCAGCTTGATTTGCAAGTTTCCCGACAATACTTGCTATCTCAATACTATTCCTTTTGATGACGGCTTGAACTAGTTGGCTCAATCTGACCCGTTCTTCCAGCGTCAATCTGCCGGCAAGAGTCCAGTCAACAAGCCCTATCCAGTATTCTTCTGAATCAGGCTCGGTGTATAGCAGGATATTGCCGGCATGGGGATCACCGTGGAAAAGCACAGTGGTATCTGTTGAGTATAAGGGAATGCAGATAAGCGCCTCGAAGAGTGATTTGGCAATGTTTCTGGCGATCCTGGGCGGAACATCGACCTGAGTAATCTTCTCGCCAGGAAGATGTTCCATACAAGTCATCTCCGGCGTACTTAGTGAATAAACCTTGGGAATACGGATATGTTTATTTTTCCGGTAGAGTTTCTCTGCCTCTTTTAGATGTTCCTGTTCAGCCCTGAGATTGATCTCTTTTCGCATGGATTGCCGGAGATCCTCAAAGAGTGCATTGATGTTCAGTTCCTGCAGGTCATACTTTTCCCGGCTGTTTTCCAATACGACAGCTATTTCTGCAAGAATTTGCAGCTCTTCTTCAAGGATTGCTGGTATGGCAGGCTTGAGAATTTTACAGACCCCCTTTACAGTTGTTGAACTTACAGGGGTATATTGAAAACCGACCACGGCTGCGACACTAGCCTCCGAGAGAATCTCTTCTGCAAATATGAGCTCTGCGGGGATGTCCTTTTTGCTTTTCGAACAACTTGGTCGCTTTTCTTGCTGCAGGAGAGTTTCTACACTGGTGCCATATTGACCATTTTCCAGGACGATCAACCATTTTTTCACCCGTTCATCAAGGTGAGGATTACGAGCGATGACCTGACAGAGTTTGTGCAAGGTTGGAAAATGTCTGGCCGTTTCAATGAGCAGAGCCTCCGAGTTGATCTTAGGACCCAGGGCAAGGAGATTTTCAACAAGGATCAAGAGGCGGTCAAAAGCCACCCGGGTGAGGAAAAACTCAACACCGTCAACCGTCAGTTGTCGGTATCTTTGATATGTTTCTGGGATTATTTTGTGAAGTTCAATTCTAGCTATTATTTCTGCGGCTGCGAGACGACGGAACGTATCTTTATCTACATTTTCTGCAGCGTGATGGAGAAGTCGTTGTGTTTCTTTTCGGCTGGTGTTTTTGGTAAGAAGGGTAAAAAGCGTCTTGGTATCAACATTCATAGAAACTACCCGGAATTTGTTCAACGTTGTGCCATACAACAGAGGATTGGCATACAAAGAAGCTATAACCACTGGCGTCTAAAAAGCCAACATTAAGACCTGTACACTGGCCTGCGAAGACTTGCAAATGAGATTCATGGCGGTTGGGAAAGTGAGCTGCAACATGAAGGTTGTCAGAAATTGCCGGACAACTATTACCCCTTGTCTTCAAGGTGCAAATATGCAATAGCGATATAGTACATTGTCAGCACTCAAGTATATACGTAGGTGATCTGCTGGAAAGTATTCCGTATGTGGTGCGACAGGAATGTTAAAAGTGCTTTATTTTGCTGCGGGGTCTTCTTTTCGACGAAGACGGTAGCGTCTGCAGTACCAACCCACTCCGGCGATTCGGATAAAACCTTCACTGCACCTATTCCGTCTGTCATAACCGCACCGTTTGTCGGAAGGATTATATTTTCGCGAAGAAACGCGGTGCTGTTTTTGAGTACCAGACATTGAGACCTCCATTATGCCCCCTGAAGGTTTGTAGAAAATTCAAATTATAATCCCTACTATCGAAAGATGATTCGTGAGGATATGGTATAAGTATAAAGGCGGCTGCTGGTTTGATTCAAGGAGAAAACGAGTCGTTTAACAAAGAATTTTCTATTTGTTGTAATTCTACTTCAGTAGCAGGGGTAAAAAAAGTCAGTGAAAGATTATTTGGTATTGTCGGGATTTCAGAATGAGGTTCTTGGTTGTTAGGTGAGTGCTGGTATTCCTAGGGTTTTCTTTATTGATTTATAACCAATCTTGAAAAGAGAATCTTCAGCGTATGTTCCCAAGTAGCTCAAACAATTAGGATAATTATTAGATCTCTATGGATTATGACGATTTTTTGCAGATAGGTACCTGTAGTTGGAAGTATCCATCGTGGCAGGGTTGGGTCTATTCTTCCGCGAAGCCACCAAATTATCTGGCCGAATACAGTAAAAAATATGCAACTGTAGAAGTGGATCAATGGTTCTGGTCTCTCTTTAAAGGCAATACCGTGGTGTTGCCCAAAAAAGAAGTAATCAGAGAGTATATAGAATCAGTACCAGAGTGCTTCACTTTCTGCGTCAAAGTCCCAAATAGTATTACCTTGACCCATCACTACAGCAACAAAGGACCGCTTATCGAAAATCCCTGGTTTCTCTCAGTTGATCTCATGCACCGGTTTCTTGATAGCATCGCAATCATGAAAGGTAAGCTTGGTCCTCTTGTTTTCCAATTTGAATATCTCAATAAGCGCAAAATGGTTAACCAGAAAGAATTCATTAACCGTTTTAGTGAATTTGCCGAAGGTTTACCAAGGGACTTTGATTATGGCGTTGAGATACGCAACCCGAATTATCTCAATAGCGACTATTTTGATTTTCTCGCTTCTGTTTAGATGAGTCATGTCTTTCTCCACGGTTATTATATGCCGCCTATTTTTAAGGTTTACAAAGCATATAAAGAATTGCTGGGAAAGAACACGATTGTTCGGCTGCTCGGATTCCGCAGAAAAGAAATCGAAGAGCAGACCGGCAAAAAGTGGGGGAGCAGGGTTGACCCACAGGAGAAGGATCTCGATTTGTTGGTCACTATGCTTAACGATTTAAAATCTCGACGGGCAAATGTTCATCTGTATGTTAACAATCACTTTGAGGGGTCTGCACCAAGGACCATTACTCGTCTACGGCAAAAACTTTTGCAGAAGAGCTAGTCTTCGGTGAACACGTGGGTTACATCTACATATTTGTTTTTAAATGTTTTTTTTATTCTTTGCCGGCCATCTCTCTGGATCTTGAGATATTCATGGGGAAAGTTTTTCAGCAGACAATCAGGGCAGGTACCGTGGCTCAACGGCAGATTATGGTGACGATTGGATATGTTGCCATCTGCAGCAGAGGGATTTAAATGATTGAAAATCTTACTACAGTATGAGCAGACCATTAACGGCCTTACTTGTTTAAGATTATGTGGGAGCTTCATTTTTTATCCCATCCGTTCCTTTTGTGACTCGAAAGTAAGTCACTGTTGGGTACTTGTTTGACAACCTAGTTGAGCCATGAAACAAGCCCATGCCATAGAAACTTATTATCATAAAACTATGCTATTCATTTCTCAGACCAGGGTAACACCACTGACATATTGTCAAGGACGCTATGTCAAGGCTTGTACTACTAACAAAGAAAAAGAGAGGCGTAAATAGGTAATACTACCGGATTTGGACTAGGTAAAATTACCTAATTTGGATGAATATTTCTGTCAAATAAATAGGTAAGAGTGGCAGGAGAGCATCAAAAAAAAATACACCGGCGTAGAATTTTTTTATTCAGCGACACTCTATTCTCATATACTTCTTTTGAAAAAAGCGCTTGATCCGCACTCTCCCATCTTTTTGGATCATCAGATATTCTTGGGGAAAATTCTTCAGCAGACAATCAGGACACGTGCCATGACTTATAGGTTGAGAACCAGGTGGCTTTCCAACCTTAGCCGGTTCACCTATATCGGATAGCTTCTTGAATGTGCCGTTACAATAGGAACAGGCCACCAGCTCAATATGCTCCGGTATAATTTTCAAGCTGTTCATTATCTTCTCCTCAATCAATGGTGTTAATGAGAAAGTACTCTGTGAATGTTTAGATAACTTTAAAAAGGAGTTTAAATTGTAATGAGATGATTAGATAAGTGCGTCAGTTACTTGCAATGACTTGAATTGTTAGGTTGAGATGATGCAGAACCTTGCTGGACCAGACGAGGTTAATAAATCGGCCGGATTGTTTGATGGGCGGGTAGACTTAGTGAAGGTCAATGGCAGGGGAGCGAATATCTGGGTGATATATTTACACAGGAGGACGTTACTCTATCTCTTATCTAGTGGGAAGATGCTGATTTTTGCGATACACCATACCGTTGAATCTGGCAATCAGGTTATCCAGTTCGTCGGTAACCAGAACATCGTAGGCACCTAAACGTCTGGGATCACCAATTTCGGTCGCGGTTGCATAGAGCGTGCCCGACGACTTGCCAGAGAGATAGCTGATGTTCACATTTATGGCCAGGGCGAGTTGGCCGTGACTATTGGCTGCCACGCCAAAGGCAAGATCGGCCAGGGTGAATATAGCGCCGCCCTGTACCACATTTGCCGCATTGAGATGTCTGTCCTCAATTACCAGCTTGGCTTTGCAGTAGCCTGCTCCGGCATCGACGATTTCGACACCGGTAAGAGCAGCAAATCTGTCGCCGGCAAATATTTTTCTGGCACTCTCTCTGTCCATATACTCGGATCAAAAATTTTGCTATGGTCAATGGCAATTCAGTTGCTGGTTTCAGGTCTTATTATCTTTCAACCTCTGTCGGACTTCCTCTTCAAGTTGCCTGATGACAAGTTTCAGGTTCGCCGTTTCCCGAACGGGACCAGAATTGTTCCAACCAGTCTCCAGAGCCAGTTTCGTTTTTTCCCGAAATTCCTCCATGGATTCCGCAATAGCCCGCCAGCAAAAAAGTTTCTGCAGTATGTGCCGTTCTTCCGGAGTGAGATCGCGCTCGGTATCAATATCTTTGCTGTTTGTCTGAATAATCATGGCAGGAGTGATATTCTGAATTGCGAACTTTTCCAATGAATAACGATAAGCAGCGAGCTTTGCAATTGTTTTGTTATGTTTTTCTTCTTTTCAGCTCAACTGACCGTTATCCGGTTGAGATATTTCACCCAGCGTCTGCCTTTATAATCCTCGGCAACCAAGCGCACAGGAAAGCCATGTCTTTCCGGGAGTTGTTGTCCGTTTACCTGATAGGCAATAAAAACCTGGTCACTTAACACCTCAGCAAGGGGGAATCGTCGCTTTTTCCGGCGGAAACCAGCGGCACCGCTAAACTTCACTTCTGTGGCATCATTATAGAGCCCTGCTTCTTTGAGCAGGTCAGCCACGGAAAATCCAGTCCAGAAACCATTATAGGCAAAGAAGCCAGGGCAAATCAACAGCACATTTCGTTCAATGATCGGACGATTAAGAAGATCGGCATAGGTGAGTGTTTTGGGGCTCTCCACCGCACCGTCTATGGTCAGACGCCACTCTTCAAGATCAACCGGGAACGAGGTCTGCCCCATAACATCAAATGCTTCTAGCGGTGTGGTTTCCAGATTGCTGGTGTCAAGTCGAGCCGGGTTTGCATGCATCAGCTCTGTCATGGGTGTGCCTCGAGCCAATATACGCCTCTTGGCTTTTGCCCAGAGAGTCCGAACGCCGCGGCTGGTTTCTCCCCAGAAGAAGTATATGGTGGCAGATAACGCTGCAAGCTGTTTTATGATTCGCCGTCTATGTGCCATGGACTCCAAGAAAATTTACAAGCTTTGAAATTATTTTGATCTTGGCCGGTAAGAGAATGAGTGTGGATGTTACCAGAGTATTCCCCATATCTTTTTAACGAACAAGATATGACAGCCATGAACTACCGAGGAGGCGGAGGATTTCCTGGTTTGGGATTATTTCCAATATATATCTAGGCCTTGAGTAATATTTTCGAACAAATATCCTCCAGCTTAGCTATTTCCATCGGTTTGGTCAGAAAAGGCACGCCCTCGTCTTCCAAGAATTTCTGGCGTTCGGGGGTAAGGTTACCGGTCATGAAAAGAAATCTCTCCTGCAGGTTGGGATAGTTATTCTTGGCCTCCTTATAAAAGGACAGGCCATCCATTACGGGCATCTCAATATCCGAGATGATTAATTTGTAATATTTATTTTTGAGCAAATTGAGAGCTTCTGCGCCATTTTCAGCAATGTCAACGTCACCGTCGCGGTTCAAGAGCGATTTGATTAGTCTGCTGATCATGGGCTCATCATCAACGATGAGAATTTTTTCAACCCAGACTGGAGGTATGGTGGAAATATTCGAGAGTATTTCTTTGCTTCGGCCAATTTTATCAAGATAATTGCTGATATTCCGTAAATGCGATTGCATCCGGATAGCTGGGTATCTAAATTCCTGTTTTTTTGCCGTAAGCGTATTGACAACATAGATAAAAATATCATTCCATTCGGACATCTCCACTTCGACGATTCGCCGAAGCAGTTCATCTTGAGAAAATGATTTGTTGGTCAAACCATCCCGTAGTTCATAGAAGTAGTTAAGGATACGGCTGCTGGTTTTTTCATCAAGCGTGATCGCCGACAAGGTCTCAGGATACTCTTCGAACAAACTTGTCGCACTGCCAATAACATGGTAGTGCCAGGCCTCTTCTTCGGCAATATCTTGCAGGAACTGGGTAAGTTGATCGTCATCTTCATACTGGGTGGAGGCCTGCAGATATATTTCACTGGCCAGCTCTTCGACTTCTCGCAACCACTTGAGTATTTCTTTCAAAGTGCCTCCGTTGGTCTTTCATGATAAAAGAATCTAAGCAATATGTGCTATAGTAGCATTTATGCGCATATATTTAAAGACTTGCCACGAATGTGCACCCGGTCGACCTAGGGACAATGTTTGAAGGAAGAACTGCTTGTATACAATGAGTGGTTCTCCAGAGCCTGGAAAGGGTGCTCGTTGACCAAATTGTTCCCCTCGGCAGACGTTGACAGGGTGCATTCTATGCAATACTATCGTTTTGCCATATAAAGTTGGGTAGTCTTATGCATTAGTATCTGAAGAGATAAGGGGCGGCTACAGGGAGTTCTACCCGAAACGCCATTTAATTGATGATCAGAGAGGTTGATAGTGACTGTTACAGCTCAAAAATATGCCAGGGTGTTGAGTATTGCCGGATCCGACAGTGGCGGCGGCGCCGGTATTCAGGCGGACTTGAAGGCGATTTCGGCGAACAATTGTTATGCAATGACCGTGATTACCGCACTCACCGCCCAAAACACCGTGGGAGTACATGGGATTCATTCGGTTCCGGTCGACTTTGTTAAAAAACAGCTTAAGGCGGTGCTTGAGGATATAGGGACAGATGCAATAAAGATCGGCATGATGTTTTCCCCGGAACTCATTGACACGGTTGCAGTTCAGCTCGAACACTTTCAGCCCGGTAACATTGTTTTAGATCCGGTCATGGTTGCCCAGAGTGGGGATCGGCTCATCAAGGAGGATGCCGCCGAAGCACTTAAATCGAGATTGATACCGCTTGCCGACCTCATTACGCCAAACCTGCCGGAGGCTTCCGCCCTGTTGGGCAGAACAATTGACAACCGCAATGATCTTGAACAAGCTGCCATTGACCTGCAGCACTTAGGCTGTGCCAACGTTCTGATTAAAGGCGGCCATTTCCTTGAGGGTGGGGCCGACGATCTACTCTATCTTGGCAATCAGCAAAAAATGGTGATCCTCTCAAACGAGCGGATTGAGACTAAAAATAATCATGGTACCGGTTGTACTCTCTCTTCGGCCATAGCTGCAGGCCTTGCCCGTGGACTAGATATGGAAGCAGCAGTGCGTAAGGCAAAAGAGTATATCACTGGAGCCATTAAATCTGGAAGTAGCTATCAGATTGGCAATGGGCATGGTCCGGTTCATCACTTTTACCGGTTTTTCTGAAAGACAGAATTACGGAGATTGAAAAACTGTTTCAGTTGATATGCCAAAAGCCAGGTCTTATATTCACCCCGCACTCTTTTTACATGCTATTAATAAGTGGATTTACGCAAGAGTATAACAGGAAAAATCTTCCTTCAGGAGAGATCCCTCTGCAGGAAGATAAAAAAAAGGACTTGAGGTGGACAACTAAATAGTTGTAACTATACTTCCTGCTGAACGGAATATATGGCTATAGTAGAAAATTAACAATATCCATCAAACAAAAGGTAATGCTATGCTGAATAAAATCTTTTCAATTTTGGTCTGCTCAGCAGTAATTTTCTCACTTACTTCCTGCGCAAATCTTGATACCAAGCAAAAACAGGGCACTGCGGTAGGCGCGGGAGTAGGCGCAGGCGTTGGCGCCATACTAGGCCAGGCCATCGGCAATGATACGGAGTCAACCCTCATTGGTGCCGGCATTGGTGCTGCGCTCGGTGGTCTTGCTGGAAACCAGGTCGGATTGTATATGGATCGACAGGAGCAGGAACTACGCAACGCCATAGCCAGATCCGAGGCGGCCAGTATTCAGCGCGATCAGGATGTTCTGACCGCAACTTTCAAAGGTGAAGCGTTCTTCGATCATGATTCAGCACAACTTTTACCGGGTGGCTACTCCGAAGTTTCACGAGTTGCTTCTGTGCTGCGAAAATATAATCAAACCCAGATTGAGGTAGCCGGTCATACCGATATCACCGGCCCTGCAGACTATAATCAACAGCTTTCCGTGCGTCGAGCCGAATCTGTAAAAAATGCCTTAATTCAGCAGGGAGTTGCGCCGGAAAGGATTGTTGCCGTTGGTTATGGCGAAACCCAGCCCATTTCCTCAAACCATGCCACGAACAGGCGGGTTGAAATCGTCATTGTGCCCATTACCCGCGGCTAGCGTCAGAAATGTAGTCCATGCAGGAGATTCTCGGCAGCGAAACCATAGCTAGTTTGAAACTGAAATTGGTATTGCTGCCAATTCTCCTGTTCTTTTTCGTTTGATTTTGGAGCCGCCTGCAGAACTGCCTGTGGTAGTATTTTTTAAGACATGTTTTTTAAGCTTGAGAAACTTCTGCAGTACATAGATAAAACAGTAATATCTATTGCAGACGAGTATCCCGCCGAGGTAAAATGCGCGCCTGGGTGCGCAGACTGCTGCCATGCCGTTTTTGATGTATCCTTTATAGAGGCTGCGTACATTGCAGCCTATCTTGAACAGCATCCTGAAATCATAGCCGAGCAGCAAGAACTGGCAAGCAAAGCTGCCGAAGCATGGGAAGCTCTGAGCCGAGAGGAAGGTGATCCGGCAAAAGCCCGAATTCGTTGTCCGCTTTTGGCCGACAACAATCTCTGCCGCGCCCATGAAGTTCGGCCCATCAACTGCCGTACCTATGGAACGCCAACAGTCATCAATGGCAAAGGTCATGTTTGCGGTTTTTCAGGTTTTCATCGACAGGGTTCTTATCCGACCGTTGATCTTGCTCCTTTACAGCAACACCTGGCCAGCTATTCCGCTGAATTGGCTGGAGAAACATTCCGCGTCAGAAGGTTTCCCATTGCCTGGATATTATTGCGTTTAGAGTTTTTTCTGCCACGAAAGTAGTGGCGTCGGCTGTAACCTCTCATTCTGAATTCTTTACCCTTGAATCACCATATTTGAGATGCGCCAAAGTCAGTCGAATCTCAGCGTAGTCTGCCTCCATTGGCAGTTTTTCCTTGATGGCTTTAAGGGACTTTTCGCCTGTTTTTTCAATTTCCCGGCTGAGTTCTGCAAGTCTTGCCGCGACAATGATCTCGTCTGCCTTAATCGATCCGTTTTCAATCAGATAGGCAATGTGCGTCTCGACGGTGGTTCGGGCTAGTTGACGCTTATCGGCAATTTCAGGAATTGTTAGTCCTTGCTTATGCAGACCAAGTGTCACCTCTCTCGTTCCTGTTTTGATTTTTTTAGGAGCCGAACTTCCGCTATCAAAAGAAGTTGCCACCGGAGGATTTATCTCCTCAATATTGTGGTCTCGTCGATACTGGGCTATGATGTTAACAATTTCATCACCGTATCGTTCCAGAAGTTTTGCACCAATGCCTTTAACACCACTTAATTGTAAAAGACTGTCAGGAAGATGAACTGTCAGTTGAATGAGGGTTTTTTGGTGGAGAACCCGATAATGGGCAATGTTCTCTTCATCGGCTTTACGTTTGCGCCATTGTTTCAGAAGAGTGAAAAGCTCTGGGTGATCGATATCAGCCTCGGAATAGTCCGGAGTCGGCGGCGATTTCTTTTTGCTGCTGATTTTTTGAGCCTCTACTGCAGCGGCAGAAATGGCACGAAAATATTTCGCGGGTGAAAAGCCATCCCGACAGCAGCTGATCGCCGCCAATTTGATTGCCATCTCTTCCTTGAGAAATTTGACTATGTTTTTGAGGCGTTTGGCAATCTCCTGATTATCCGTGGCAAACGTAAAAGATGACAGAGGGGTCATCAGTATGTTTTTCATTTTTTCCTCGAAATAACGGGAGCCCTTGGTGATTCTATCAAGGATATGTGGATCTTCTGCTGGTAAAAGAGAATCCGCAAAGTAGCCCTGTAGTTGATGCTGAAAATTACTGCTTACTCTAAAGATTTCAGGTTCGGCTTGCTCTGCGATCGCGCTCAGATTTTCCCCACCGGTTATTTGTAGTGTGGCGTGATTGTTGCGAATAAAGTCTAACAGGCGCTGCATACTGCCCTGCAAGCGTTTGAAGTCAAAACAATCCAGAAGCAGACGCTGCTGATAATGTTTCTTGGCGTTATGTAAATCTTTTTTCTGCTTGATTTTATGAAGATACCGTTGATGGAAATTGAGGACATTGTTGTCTACTCCGACCATTTTTGCAGCAAGAGGGCTGGCCAGGGTCATTCCCGCAAGAGAACGGCAGCGGCTAAGAGCAACATAGGTTTGTCCGTGGGCGAAGGCGGCTTGGGCATCAATAATTGCTTTATCGAAGGTTAGCCCCTGGCTCTTATGGATGGTGATAGCCCAGGCCAATCGCAGTGGATACTGACTGAATGTACCGATAGTGATCTCGTTGATTTCCTGGGTTTTTTCGTTGAGCTGGTAATCAATATTTTCCCAGGTTGCTGCCTCAACCTCTATTTCCTCGTCATCGTTAGGGCAGGAAATGAGAACCGAGCCATCTGAGATGCTGCTGACGGTACCAATCTTGCCATTGAAATAACGTTTTTCGAAGCTGGGGTCATTGCGGATAAACATTACCTGGGCACCCTGTTTCAACTCCAATATTGCAGGTGTGGGGTAATTGGTATCGGGAAAGTCACCTTCAACTTTCGCGTTAAAAAGATGGGCAGTCTCCGGTAACACTGCGAGTTTTCTCAGGTTAATCTCATCAGCTTGTTTGTTGTGAC
>JASJDT010000124.1 GCA_030065655.1 Desulfocapsaceae bacterium
TGCCCCGTTGTTGGCAAAATAAATCAGTGGCAAACCAGTTGCTTTGAGTTCATTAATTATCTTCTTGGCATAGGGCTGGGCATATCTGGCAAAGTCTCCCGGAGCGAGTATACCCGCCCAGGAATCGAATAGCTGGAGGGCCTGAGCTCCTGCTTCAGCCTGGGCCAGGAGATATTTGGTGGTGGTTGCCGTAATCTTTTCCATTAATTCATGGAAGAGGGCGGGATGAGTAAACATCATTTTCTTTGTTTCCCAAAACACCTTGGATGAGCCGCCTTCAATGAGGTAGGTGGCACAGGTAAAAGGTGCACCGGCAAAACCGATGAGCGGCACCTGTAGCTCCTTGCGCAGTAGTCGGATAGTTTCCATGACAAAACCGGTTTTTTCCAGAGGATCGGCAACTTCAAGTTTATCAAGGTCTGCCTGTTCTCGTATGGTATTGGGAAAAATCGGGCCCTTGCCTTCATGAAATTCCAGGTCTGCTCCCATGGCTTCCATGGGGATAAGGATATCGGAGAAAAGAATGGCTGCATCCATATTAAAACGGTCGATGGGCTGCAGCGTTACTTCAACGCAGAGCTCAGGATTTTTGCAGAGCTCGAGAAATGTAACCTTACCCCTAACTTTCTGGTACTCTGGGAGATAGCGTCCAGCCTGGCGCATCATCCAGATGGGAGTGTAATCGACCTCTTCGCCTCGGCATGCTTTGAGAAATGTGTTGTTCATAGTTGTTCTGGTATGGAATGATCTGTTAGGTTTAAATTCATTTTCTATTTCTGCTGCAATCTTAACGGTACATAGTTGCAGTATGGTTCTTGAGCAAGGTAATCGCCGCTTACCGCATATGCTCGAGCTCTGCAGCCGCCGCAAACCTTAAGATATTCGCATTTTCCACAGTTATCTTTGTAGGATTTGAAGTCTCTGAGGCTGAGCAGCAGCTTTGAGTTTTCCCATATTTCCTTGATGCCGAGCTGGAAAATATTACCAGCTGATTTGGGAAAATAGGAGCATGGCAATACTTCGCCATCGACATCGATAAGACAAATAAGTTGTCCAGCGAGACAGCCTTTGGAGCCCCCGGTGGAGAATTTTAGATTTCTTCTTTGAAAATTGCTTCCTTCTTCCTTGGCCTTCTGGCGAACTGTTCGGTAGTAGTGCGGGGCACAGGTTGGTCGCATGAGCAGTTCATCCTCCTGCTTTTCCACCTGATAATGCCAGTCGAGGATTTCATCGTAGATATCCTCAGGGATAAGTTCTTCCATGATATCCTCACCCCTGCCGGTGGGTACGATCATGAACATATACCAGGCGGTTGCCCCTAATCCCTTCACAAGTTTGTAGATATCTGGAATCTCACGACGATTTCGCAGGGTGAAGGAGGAGTTGACCAGAAATGGAATTTTATGCTCGTTAAACAACCTGATAGCCTCCATGGTCCCGGCAAAGGCACCTTCCTGATTGCGGAAATTGTCATGGGTCTCAGCCGAGGCGCCATCTATACTCAGTGATACCATTTTAATATCAGCATCTCTGATATTAGCGCAGGTTTCTTTGGTTACCAGAGTGCCATTGGTTGCCAGACACATGCGTAAACCCTTTTCGGTGCCATACCTGGCTATATCGAAGACATCATCTCGCATGAGCGGTTCACCCCCGGAGAGAACGACAACCGGACTGGCATATGAGGCGATATCGTCGAGTACGCCCTTGGCCTTCTCGAAACTGAAATCTGGGTGCTTCTCTGCAATAAGCTCGGAAGAGGAGCGGCAGTGTACACAATTAAGATTGCAGCGCCTGGTTATTTCCCAGGCAATCCATTTTGGTATGAACTCCATTGACAAACTCCGGGAACAAATAGAAAAAGTTTGATTTTTACGGCGACTACTAGAACATAATGCACATCAAATTGAAATCAATCATTGATGGCATGGTGGAAAAAGAGGACGATGATCGACTCATTATAGTGATTCTCTGTCTTTGTAAAATCAGTAATCTATTACCTCCCTGGTCAGCCGGGAAGAGACGTAATCCAGTGGGTTTACATAATGTTTGGTCGGTATTTCTACCAGTTGCCGTAAAATATTTCATGTTCAGCTTGAGCAGGAGGCCAGGTAATTGTATAGTGCTTTCAATTTAAAAACTGCTGTCTCTTTATCATAACGAAACACGTAACCGTTTTCTTAATCTGACTGGTAAAACAATGAAACGAATTGTAATAAGCGGATCAGGAGTATATACCCCGCCCTTCGCTATCTCCAACGAAGAGCTTGTGTCGGCGTTTAACGCCTATGTCGATAAATTCAATACCGAGCATGCCGAAGAAATTGCCGCCGGAAACTGCGAAGCGCTACAGGAGTCGAGTGCAGAGTTTATTGAAAAGGCATCGGGAATACGAAGCAGGTATGTCCTGGACCGTGAAGGTCTTCTCGACCCGGATCGTCTCTGTCCCCGACTGGAAAGACGTGCACCAATGGAGATGTCAATTCAGTGCGAAATCAGCGTTGCTGCAGCCAGAGAAGCAATGGCGGCGGCTGGTAAGGAGGCCGCGGATATTGATGCCGTGCTCATTTCCTGTTCGAGCCTGGAGCGGCCTTATCCAGCTATTGCAGTGGAAGTGCAGCAGGCTTTAGGCATTGATGGTTTTGCCTATGATATGAACATAGCCTGCTCATCGGCAACATTTGGTGTGCAGACGGCAGCGGACTCAATTTTTCGGGGAAACGCCAGAGCGGTTTTGGTGATTACTCCGGAGATTTGTTCCGGTCATATGAATTTTCGTGACAGAGACAGCCACTTCATCTTTGGAGATGTCTGCACAGCGCTCTTGCTGGAACGAGAGGATGTCTGCCAGCGAAAAGATGTTTTTGAGGTGGTTGATACCAAAGCAAAAACTGTATATTCCACAAATATATACAATGGTTTTGGTTTTCTTAACAGGACCATGACAGATAATGTCGATAGTCAGAGTCTGCTCTTTCGCCAGGAAGGAAGAAAGGTTTTTAAGGAGGTCGTTCCTTTGGCCGTCGATTTTATCAAAAAACACCTTGGCGAACATAACCTGCAACCCAGGGATATGCGCAGGATATGGCTGCATCAGGCTAACCTTAACATGAACCAGCTCATCGCCAAGAAATTGCTCGGTGAAGATTATTCCGTGGACGTAACCCCGACCATCCTTGACACCTACGCCAATACCGCTGCTGCCGGTTCAGTCATCTGCTTTCATAAGTATCATGATGACATGGAGGAGCAGGATATGGGGAATCTGTGCTCGTTTGGTGCAGGTTATTCGATTGGCAGTGTGATTCTTCGTAAGATTGCTCTGAGGTAATCATTCACAACAAATTGACCTCTGCAGACACCGTTCATATTGTGGTACATGGCGGTGAGGTGCATGCGCAGTTGCATGTGTGTGCCTTTTGATTAACAGCTGAGCAACCACTAGCAATGGAACAATATTATGATAGTAACCCCGATACGCACAGACTCCCAAGAGGGTGAACAGCAAATCAATACATTACTCAATCGCTTCCAGGATACGGATAAAAGTTGCCAGGAAAGTGTTGAGAAAATTCTCCATGAGGTCAAATCCCGAGGAGATGAAGCGGTCATTGAATATTGCCGCAAATTTGATGCTCCGCAGATGAACATCAAGAACTTGCGCGTCTCCTCTGAGGAGCTGAAACATGCTTACCAGGCAGTTGATGAGGAGTATCTCCACACCCTCGGTTTGGCGATCGAACGTATTCAGACATTTCACGAGCGAGAAATGGAAGACTCCTGGATCCAGACCCGCGATGACGGCACGGTGGTTGGCCGCCTCGTTCGACCTGTAGATTCGGCCGGCTTATACGTACCCGGGGGGCAGGGCGGTTCCACGCCTCTGGTTTCCTCGGTTTTAATGAACGGGTTACCGGCATTGATTGCCGGGGTAAATGAACGAATAATGGTGACTCCGCCAAATAATGAGGGATCTGTAGACCCGTACTTGCTGGTTGCTGCCCAGGAAATCGGCATCACCGAAATCTATAAGGTTGGCTCTGCCTGGGCCATTGGCGCCTTGGCCTATGGTACTGTAACCATTCCAAGAGTCGATGTTATTGTTGGTCCTGGAAATCAATATGTGACCGAAGCAAAACGACTTGTCTCCGGGATGGTCCGCATTGATATGATTGCCGGACCCTCCGAGGTCCTCATTGTGGCCGATGAGCAGGCTGATCCCGAACTGATTGCCGCGGATATGCTGGCCCAGGCAGAACACGACGTGTTGGCACTGGCCGTAGTGGTGACCACCAGTGAAGAGGTGGCTGCAAAAATTCCCGCTGAACTTGAACGGCAACTTGGAGAATTATCTCGGGAGGATATTGCTCGTCAGGCTCTCACCAATCACGGGGTCATCCTGATAGCTGCCGATCTGGAGGAGGCCATCGAACTGGCTAATGCAATCGCCATTGAACATTTAGAGCTTATGCTGGCAGATCCCTGGTCGCAGATCCCCCATGTGCGTCATGCGGGAGCGATATTTCTTGGTAATCATACCCCGGAAGCTGCTGGAGACTACTTTGCCGGTCCCAATCATGTTCTGCCAACCATGGGCACAGCGAGATTTGCCTCAGCTCTAGGGGTGGAGACATTTCTTAAGAAAAGCTCGATTATTTCCTATTCCCCGGCTGCTCTTCGGCAAGATGGAGATCATATTCAACGACTTGCCAAGTTGGAAGGGCTTACCGGACATGCGGCCTCAGTTGCCAGAAGAGTACAGCGCGGCTAGGTGGTAAAATAGTGGCGAAGCGTCAACGCTACCGAGAGATTGGGAAATAGCATGGGCAATGATGGTTATATCCAGTCCCTGCTTCGTGATGGTTGTCATGAGCTTGAGCTTGACATTGACCGTGATGGTCTAGCCAAGTTAGAGACATATTACCTCGAGCTCAGGCGCTGGAGCAGGAGAATGAACCTTATCGGCAAGAACCAAAGCGCCGAAGCTATAATTGCTGACCATTTTCTCGACTCGCTACTTTTACTACCTCATTTCAGCAAACAACAGAGCTCTCTGGTGGATGTCGGCAGTGGTGCCGGATTTCCCGGACTGGTCTGTAAAGCGGTAGAACCACAACTGGTGCTGAAACTGGTTGAACCACGCCTGAAAAGGGTCTCCTTTCTGCGTCATATCATTCGTTGTCTGGAACTTGATAGCGTTGAAGTTGTGGCGGAGCGCGTGGAAAATGTAGAGATGGCAACCTTAAGCAGTTCGCATATCGTCAGCAGGGCTGTTGCCGATATCGCTGAATTTCTTGGTATGATTGAGGGAATTGTCAGCGAACCTACGAGGATTCTCTGCATGAAGGGACCGAAGTGGGAGGAGGAGTTGATACTTGCTCAACCTGTTATCGATCAAATGCAGCTCAAACTTGTCAGGCGAGATGAATTTTTCTTGCCATATAGCGGTAAGCAACGGTTTGTACTGACCTTTGGTAAAAGATAAGCGAGACCCTGGTTAAATTTCTGCAAATCTGGTAAAAGATACCGCGTCAAGATATATGCGCCTTTTTTGGGCTTAATTTTTATAGATCGAGTAATCCTTAATTTATTTGGTGAAATTCATGAATAAAATAGCAGTACTTGCGGGCGACGGCATCGGGCCGGAAGTGATGGCCGAAGCGATAAAGGTGTTGGATGCGGCCTCGGCGAAATTCAATTTTACCTTGAAGTATGAATCTGCTGATGTGGGTGGCATAGCTATCGATAATCATGGCAAAGCCTTGCCCGAGAAAACCCTTGCCCTGTGTGAAAAAAGCGATGCCATTCTTTTCGGCTCGGTGGGTGGGCCGAAATGGGAAAGTCTGCCGCCGGAGGAACAGCCGGAGAGAGCAGCTCTTTTACCGCTACGCAAGCATTTCGATCTCTTCTGCAACCTGCGGCCGGCCAAAGTATTCAAATCGTTGACCGGGGCTTGTCCGCTGCGTCCCGATATTGTTGGCGAAGGTTTTGATATTCTCTGCGTGCGCGAACTCACCTCGGGAATTTATTTCGGCACGCCCAAGGGACGTGAAGGAAGTGGTGAGACGGAGCGGGCATTTGACACCATGGCCTATACTCGGGCGGAAATAACCAGGATTGCCCGCATGGCCTTTGAGGCATCTCGCCTGCGCAGCAAGAAAGTTACCTCCATTGATAAAGCCAATGTCCTGACGACCATGGTTCTCTGGCGGGAAGTGGTCATCGAAGTGGCAAAAGAATATCCCGACGTCGAACTCAACCATCTCTATATCGATAATGCCACCATGCAGCTGGTTAAGGATCCGCATCAGTTTGATGTCATGCTGTGCAGTAACATGTTTGGCGATATCATCTCCGACGAATCAGCCATGCTCACCGGTTCCATGGGCTTGCTGGCTTCAGCGTCGTTGAACACAGAAAAGTTTGGTTTGTATGAACCTGCTGGCGGTTCGGCTCCCGATATTGCCGGGCAGGGGATCGCCAATCCGGTAGCCCAGATACTTTCTGCAGCGATGATGCTGCGCTATAGCCTTGGCCAGGGTGATGCAGCAGCTGCAATTGATGCGGCAGTTGAAAAAACGCTGGCGGCAGGAATTTATACACCCGATATTGCTACGGATAAAACCAAGGCTGTAGGGACCGCAGCCATGGGTGATGCTATCCTGGCGGAGTTGTAATCGTTAAAAAGTTTACATCCTAAAACTACACTTTTAACCGATATCATCGTTATGCTTAAAATTTTATCCTCGGAATATCGATTATATGCACCCCAAGGGCACTTCTTTCAGGGCACCTGTGGTAAAATTTTTTCGCACGCCTCGATCTCAGCCAGGTAAGCGAAGACTCCGAAATTTCTAGTTTTAAGACGCAAACTAAAACAGTAGAACAGAGCTATGATCATTCGTGATACCCCTATGCTGGTTGCGAGCAAAACCTCGACGGATCTTGCTGTCAAAGTTGCCAATTGTCTGGGGGTGCCGTTTTCTGAAATGATTCATGAGCGATTTGCTGATGGTGAGCGTTACCACGCCTTTCCTGAAAATGTGGATGGTCGTCCCCTTATTATCATTGGTTCCACCCATAACAGCAGTTCACATCAGGAACTTCTCGACCTTATCCAGGGCGGCATCTACTGGAATGCCTCATCCGTAAATGTGGTAATCCCCTACCTGGGGTATTCAACCATGGAGCGTGCCAAACCGGGAACCTGTGAAATTCCCAAAGGCATTACCCGAACGCGCCAGATATTTCGGGCTCGTCCAAATTATGTCGCGTTCGTTGACCTCCATTCCGAAGCGGTCCTCCATGCTCATGGCGGTGAGATAAGCACGGAACATGTCTGGACGGATAGCTTGGCAGTAGAAAAAATTAAAGCGAGTGGTCTGCAGGATTATGTACTTGTTTCTCCCGATTACGGCTTTTCCAAGAGGGTGGCTCGTCTTGCCAGCATTCTTGATTGTCCCCACACTGCAGCAGATAAGGATCGGTATGATCGGGACAAGACAATTGTCGGCCAAATTTCCAGTGTAGTAAAAGGGCGGACGGCAATTGTCTGCGATGACATGATTCGTACCGGCGGCTCCATTTTGCAAACAGCAGAACGCTGTATGGAAGCAGGTGCCGTGGCCGTAGCCGTTATGGCAACCCATCTGGTCATGGCTGGCAAAGCCCGCCAGAAATTTGAAAATAGCTCAATTAGAAAAATAATCGGTTCAGATACCTACCCTGGTCGTTCAAGTGATAATTTATTTGATATCTATTCCGTTGCACCGCTGCTTGCCGATGTCCTCAAAAATCATCTCAGGCTTTAGAACCAATGGTAAAAATCTTTGGTGTGATCGTCTCTGAGCCAGAAGTATACGTTGCGTGAATAAAGATACGGTAGTCAACATTCTTCAGTCATCCATGCTGTTTAAGAAGCTGGGGCCGCGCCAGCTTCGAGCCGCTGCGGATATTGCCAATGTTCGATATTTTAAGGCAGGGCAGGCGATCTATCGGCAGGGTGATGCCGGTACGGATTTCTATGTCCTTGGCAAAGGAGAAGTTGAGCTATTCCTTACCCGCAAGAATGGCACTCAATCCGTGGTCGGCAGGATTGCGCCTGGGGGCCATTTCGGAGAGACATCCTTACTTACCGGCAAGCCCCATTCTCTTGGAGCAAGGGCTGTTGGTGAGAGTACACTCATCTGTTTTGATCAGTTGCTGTTTGAGCAGGCTTTGCTCAGCGATAACACGATTTATCAACAGATGAACCTGGCTTTAGCAGAAAGATTGCGGGTCGCTTTTCAGGATCAGGCTGACACGATCGATACAGTGAGTAAAAGGGTAGTGCAGGATCCTGAATTTGAGAACTTTTTAAACATTACCACAAGCCCAAGAGAAGACGGTAATGGGGATGTCAAACCATCCAATGTTGCCAGACGAACTCAAGCGGTGTCAAAAAAGTTTGCGGCAAATCTCAATCCTGTTTTGTTGACTGGAGAAAAGGGGACTGGGAAAAAATTTCTGGCCAAACAGATCCATCAACAAAGCAACTATGCCGAGAAGCCCTACATCGAGATTGAGCTCCGTGATTTTACCGAAGAGCAGATTCCCGAAAAGCTGTTTGGCACACCCCAGGGAACCATCCCCTTTGCTCAAGCCCGGCAGTCAGGTATTTTTGAGCAATTTTCTCCGGGAACTGTGGTACTTATGCACGCTGAACTTCTCAGCTTTCCCCTGCAGCAGAAAATCCTGAGGGCCCTTGAGGATGGTTTTTTCAAACGTACCGGCGGTGAGGAAGAGTTGCCCCTTCAGACACGGCTTATTTTGGTATCAGATAGAGATCTGGCCAGTTTGGAAAAAGAGGATATCTTTTTACCTCACTTTCTGGAAACACTGGAGAAACAACATTATCGGGTACCGTCGCTGCGTGAGCATAAACGTGATATTCCGCGGCTGATCGATTATTTTCTGGAACGCTACAGTCGAGAATACGGTAAAAGTATCTCGACCGTATCGGCCGATACCATGGGGCTGTTAATGAATTATGACTGGCCCGGAAATTTACCCGAGCTGCAAAGTGTTATCCAGCGTGCTGTCATGCTGGCGCAAAGCAACGAAATACTTTCCGGGCAAATTATTCTTGGTTTGCCAAAAACGGAGGGTAAATGGGAATTCAACATCCTCAGGATTCCTGGCGTTAAGAACTTTCTCAAGAGCCATATTTTCCCGGTTGTGCCGCGTTTTGTTGTCGGCCTGGTGATTCTGGCAACCCTGACAGCACTATTCTGGGGACCTGCAGAATCCGGGCGGAATATTGGTATAACAATGAGTTGGGCAATTGGCTGGCCGCTACTGTTTTTCTCATTTTTCTTTTTAGCCAGAACATGGTGCTCTGTTTGTACACTTGCCGTTCCAGGCAAGCTCATGCAGTCCATGTTTAAACCGGAAAAACCGACTCCACAATTCATAAAAAAATATTCCGGTTGGATCATGGCAATCCTCTGTATTGGCGTCCTGTGGGTTGAACTCGCCTGGGATGCCTATACCAGTCCGCTATTGACAGCTTCGATCATCCTCGCTGTGTCAGCCGGTTCGTTAATCTTCAGTATTTTTTACAAACGTAGAGTCTGGTGTCGATACCTGTGCCCGTTGGGGGCCATAAATGCCATATTTGCCATGCCATCGGTCCTCGAATTGCGGGCTAACCGCCATTTTTGTCTCAATAGATGCCGGGAACACGTCTGTTATCGTGGTGATGAAGACCAGGCTGGCTGTCCAATGTTCAGGCATCCTTTTCTGGTTGATAACAACCGAGATTGTATTATGTGTGCGGAGTGTGTGAAAGGTTGTGACAATAGTTCCATTCACCTCAATCTTAGACTGACACCGGAAGAACTCTGGGATCTCAATACACCGAGAAGGGCGGACGCCTTTCTGGTGGTTTCCCTGGGAGCAATCTTTTTTCCCTTTGCCCTTCATGGTGAGTTTTCAACTATGATAGCAACGTTATTCAACTATCTGCCGTCCGCTTTTTCCTCGCTGCCAATGCCGCTGCTGAAATCTATCTTCATCTTTTGTATCATTGCCCTGTTTCAGCTGGGCTACGTTATCATGGTCGCACTCGTGGCCCGCTACGGTGAAATCGAGAGAAAGTCACTCAAGCCAATGCTGGCCTATGGCTTTATCCCGCTCATTTTGGGGTGTTATCTGGCTGTCCATTTTGAACTGTTCATGCATGATGCCTGGCGAATCTGGCCAAACCTCCTGGAATTGCTCGGTATTAAAGCAAGCTATGAACCTCACAGAATTCTCAGTGAAGATTCCACAGCCGTATTGCAAACGATCACTGTATGTGGTGGGATGCTCGCTTCCTTTTATGCTATCTACAGAATTATGGCCAGATTTAAGGGAAGAAGTGCGTTTTCTTCGGAGACGCTCGTATTACCATACTCCTTTATGGTTTTTCTTGGAGGATTGTCAATCTACTTGGTTTAGTGGCGATGCCGAGACATATCTTTTAGACGTTTGCTGGTAGGAAAAGAAAAACCAGGTAAGTCCAGTACACCGTGTACCGTCCTTACCCGGTTAGGGGGGTGAGATTACGTTAATCTATAGTGAAATGAAGCAAATTTGGTGCCATTGATTTTTTTATTTACTATTCGGTAAATTTTTCCAGACAATTAGACGAAAAAGCATTTTAGAGATAAAAGGTGAGAAGATTCTCTGACAAGGCGATTTTTCTTCCGTTGTGTTAACTTTTATGTAATTCGAGTTTCAAAGTTGATATCGAAGAAGAACAATGGTATGCCTGGTTTTGAAGAATGAAAGGGATGGTTTGCATCTACCTTTCTCTTTGCTATACTGAACTGTGGCACATTCGACTATAGGCTGAATTCGAATGGGATGTCTCAGGAGTAATGATAATTTATGTGGTCTGGGGTGTCGGATTCGTGACTATGTATAAAACCAGAGTTTACGAAAAGATTAACTGATAACCACTAACTCAAGGTGGCAGCACCAATGGAAAAAACCAGAAGAAGATTCAGTCGCATTCCTTTAAACTTTCCGGCCCGTCTTATCGTTGACAAAACAGAAGTATACGACATTCGAGAGCTGGCAAATCTCAGCATTGGCGGCTGTCTGGTGCCCCTTGATGAGGAAGTTGCCAAGGGCGCACCCTGTACGATCTCTATCCGACTAGCAGGCGGACTGGGTAATACCACTATCAACATCAACGGTAAAGCAGTGCGGCATGACAAAGACTTCGTTGCCATACAGTTCACCAAAATACGTCCCGAAGATCTCTATCATTTGCAGAACCTCATACGCTATAATGCTCCGGATCCTGATAGAATAGAAGAAGAAATCAATAATAATCCGGGACTATATTAGCAGATAAGCGATATGAGGTAGAACTCCCTGGCTGCAACTGAGAATGGGGGCATTATTTTCGTTGGCGATATAGTTGGCGTGACAAGAATGATCAATTAGGCATTTGTCGTCTGTCTCATTTTATATAATTCGCAGATATTATTGTAGAGCTCTTTGATTGGCCTATATCTCAGAGCCTAATTGCACTGAGACTATAGTTCTGTGGTTTTTAGGTAAGCCTCGCTCTCAGGCACTCTACTCGCCTTACCGTCCTATTTCAAATTCAACATCTGCTTAAATCATCTATTCTTGTCGTTCATTAATCTACGTTAATATATCGAATACTTTCTTCACTCCTTTTTGGCTAGACTGCCTGTATTTATCAATCATTTGACTTACAATATAAAAGGAGGATTTATCTGTCGTAAACCGGCAGAGGAGATAGAGCAGGAATAACTTGATTACCACCACTTGAGCAGTACCTTCTTATTTGCGATGATCGTTTTGGCAATGGCAACAGGTTGTTATTCTAAGGACTAATCATTCCAGCTAGAGGAGAGACGTCATGAAAGATGCAGCAAATCTTCATCTGAAAGTACAAGAGCTCTGCGATTGTTTTGCTACCACAGATCCGTTGAAAGAGATGTCCGAGGTAAGTCGTTCACCAGAGGATGACGACAGCGCACTTAAATGGGTAGCACTTGCTGTTTTACATGGCATTAACAGTAATGCTGAGGAAATTACCCTGTCAAAAAATAAGGCTGGCGAAGTGGAAGTAACTGCCAAATACCGAACAACTCAGCTGCCTTCGCCCGGAGCTGAGGTCGGTGCTAAAGTACTTGAGCAGCTGCGGGAAATTACCCATATTGACAAGGATAAAGGGAAAATGATGCTGGCCCTCGGTTTTCGCAATAACGATCTGGATTTAAAAATTACAACTAAACGTAAAAAAGATAAGGAATCGGTTAGAATCTATTTCCCTTAATTGAGCTCGATTGGCAGAGCAGGGCAGAAGAAGACGATCAGTGCGTCTTCTTCTGTGATTTACAAGCTAGATACCCTCAAAAACTCTCAAATGGTTTTTTCTTCCAGTAGATCAGCGTATATCCATATTTTGTAGAAGTGAGAGGACATAGGCTATATCGGCCTTGCTGTGCGCACCATTTATTTGAAACCTGATGCTTTCATCACCTTTCGGGACCACGGGAAATACCAGACCAACCACTAGTATTCCGGCATTATAGAGGCTTTCTACCACCTCCTGAGTTTTGGTTGTACTGCGTACCATCAGGGGGATGACAGGGTGTGGACCTTCGATTGATTCAAGACCGAGATTGGCGAGACCATGACGAAACTGCTTTTGCCGCTCCTGCAGGTTGGCCAACAAAGCTAATCCTTCGTTGCTATCACAAATATCTATCGCAGCAATGGCGGCAGCGCAATCGGCTACGGAGAGAGGATTGGTGTAAATATAGGTGTCTGCTTTCTGGCGCACAGCTTCAATCACCGTGCTGCTTGCGGCTATAAAACCACCATTGACACCAAAGGCCTTACCAAAGGTGCCCACGATGATATCAGGCTGAGCCCCACAATACTCCGCAGTACCTCTTCCTGTTTTACCATAGGCGCCAATGCCATGAGAATCATCAACCACGGTGATCACGCCATCGGTGAATTTTTCATCGTATTCCCTGGTAATTTCTAAGATCCGATCAATGGGGGCGATGTCGCCGCGCATCGAATAGACTCCATCAAAGATGACCACCACACGTTC
>JASJDT010000125.1 GCA_030065655.1 Desulfocapsaceae bacterium
TAAAGGTGAAGTGTGACGGCGTTGAATATGAAGCCGGCAGGATTCTTGTGGCCGCCGGTGGCTGGACGGCTGGTCTACTCAAGCTGCCGGAGAATGTACTGATTCCGCAGCGAGTTCCGGTACACTGGTTCGATGTTGGAAACAACCCCGTTTATTCACTAGGTAATTTTCCTGTCAATTTTTGGCAGATACCGGTTGGAGAAGATGAAGCATTAACCTATAGAGAATTTTACTCTTTACCGACTACTTCCCGGAAACCTTTGGTAAAGGCGGCATTCCATAACGGCCTTGCCCCGTGTGATCCTAAATTTCTCGATAGTAATGTCTCTCAAGTCGAGGTAGATGCCATAAAAACCGTTTTGTCTCAATATATTCAGGGACTATCAGATCAACATGTTGAATCCGAAGTGTGTTTGTACACCATGACAACCGATGGTGATTTTTACCTGGGTAAAATACCGGCAACTAAAAATATTTATGGTGTAGCTCTTGCCGGACACGGCTTTAAATTTGCACCGGTTTTGGGGGAACTGTTGGCTGATCTGCTGACAGATACAGAACCTGACTTTGTTCTTGATACATTTTCACCCAGGCGGTTCATGAGCTAGCCTGGATATTTTACAAGTTGAAACGATCTGCTAGCCGACAATTAATCTCTCCTTACTCTCCGTTGCGGTAAAAACAAAATCTTCCCGAAAGAAAATAACGTCTTATTGTATCTCACTATGAATGATGCAAAAGGATGGTTAGAGATTGAACGTGATACCAGCATAGCCCGGCTTACAGCGGGAGGCAACTGGACCATCGAGTATATTGGTGATCTCTACAAAAAAATAAATACCTCCGTAATCGCTCTTCCGGATACGACGGTATTGGATTTCAGCAAGATCGAAAAAATCGATACGGCCGGAGCTCATCTTGTCAGAAAGTTGCACAAACAGGCAAAATCCAGAAAAACCTTTGAATTTTTTACTAATAAGCGTGTTGACGCCATCCTGACGACGTTGAACCGTTATCAACCAGAGCCCTGTACAAGCAGACCGCAAGTAAATTTTCTCTACGAAAAAATTGCTGCCATGGGGAGAGGGACACTATGGGCAATTGAGCTGACGGCCTGTTTCGTTGTATTTATCGGCAATATCACCTCCTCTCTGGCATCCTATGTACTGCGACCGGCTCGATTCAGAGCAGGGTTGACTGCAGCACAGATAGAATTGAACGGGCTGAACGGTATCCCTATTGTTGTGCTCATCGCCTTTCTCATTGGCATTGTGGTTGCCTATCAGGGAGCCTGGCAACTGGGAAAGTTGGGTGCGGATTTTTACACCGTCGATTTACTTGCCGTCACCATTCTCAGGGAACTGGGCATTTTGCTCTCAGCGATTGTGGTCGCCGGACGCTCGGGCTCTACTTATGCAGCGGAAATCGGTTCAATGAAGATTTCTCAGGAAGTCGATGCCATGCATACCATCGGTTTGAATCCCATGGAAATCCTGGTTGTTCCCCGCTTTGTGGGTTTGATAATTGCTTTGCCGATATTGACGTTGCTCGCCAATATTTTTGGAATTCTGGGAGGGGGCATACTGCTGTGGTCCTTGCTTGAACTTTCTCCGGCCCTGTTTATTGGTCGGCTTTTGGAGGCTGTCGGTCCCTGGACGTTCTGGGTTGGTATGATAAAAGCACCGGTATTTGCCGCAATAATAGCGGTTATTGGTTGCTATGAAGGGCTGCAGGTGACGGGCAGCGCTGAATCTTTGGGGAAGCATACGACCAGAGCGGTTGTCGAATCGATTTTCCTGATCATTGTTTTTGATGCGCTGTTTTCCATTTTTTTCGGCATTATAGGAATATAAGCGATGGCCAACGACAGTAAAAACATTGTCAATGTGGAGGACCTGGTCATCCAGTTTGGCGAGACCGTTGTCCATGATGGGGTCAATCTCAACGTCCATTCCGGAGAAATTGTTGCCATCGTCGGAGCTTCGGGAACAGGCAAGTCTGTATTGCTTCAGGCCATTATTGGACTCATTCAACCAAAAAGCGGTAAAATCGAGCTTTTTGACAGGGAAATGAACTCCCTTTCCGCTAAGGAGTCCCTCGAGATTCGCAAGCGATTTGGGGTGCTCTTCCAGGATGGCGCCTTGTTCGGTTCACTGACCGTAAGTGAAAATATTCAGTTGCCTTTGCTGGAGTATTATAATTTGCCCAAGAAGCTGATTAAAGAGTTGACCGATTTTAAAATTGCCATGGTTGGCCTGGAGCATACGGTAGGAGGGAAATTTCCCTCAGAGCTGTCGGGCGGAATGCGAAAACGTGCAGGTCTAGCGAGAGCATTGGCCCTGGACCCGGAACTGCTTTTTCTTGATGAGCCGACGGCAGGTCTCGATCCTATTGGAGCCGCGGCATTTGATGAGTTGATTCAAGAATTGCAAAGCAATCTGCAACTCACCGTATTCATGGTGACCCATGATCTTGACACTATTCATACAGTCAGTGATCGTGTTGCCGTTTTGGGTGAAAAGAAACTTTTGACAATTGGTTCGCTGGCCGAGGTGAGCGCTTTTGACCATCAGTGGGTAAGGGAATATTTTCATGGACCACGATCTCGCTCTTTACAGTTGTGATTTTATAAAACCGCTCAACACATAACTCGATTATTTTACGATTATGAATTCTCATGGTTCTCATTTTATTATCGGGCTTTTTGTCCTTGCAGGTATTATCGGTACCTTTGTGTTTGGCCTGTGGTTGGCAGATAGTGGCAGAGATACCCCGACAACCCCCTATATCATTCATTTCGAAGAATCAGTTGCCGGTCTGAGAGTTGGCAGCAGGGTGAGTTATCGGGGAATTCCAATCGGCTTTGTGGGCAGCATTCGCATAAAACCGGATGACCCGGAACATGTGTCGGTTCTGGTAAATATCGAAGAGCAGTACCGCCTGAGGCAGGGTGATGTTGCTTCGCTCAAGCTCGAAGGTATAACGGGAACTTCCTATATAAACATCGAAGGCGCCGGTCAAGACACACCTTTTATTGACTCAAGTGAGGATGAGGTGGCTGTTATTCCTTCCCAGAAGTCAGAGTTGGAACTTGTTGTTCAGGGATTTCCGGACCTGCTCAACCAGGCATCCGTTGTGCTCAATCGCATTGGCGAGCTGCTTAACAAGGAAAATAGACTGCAGATTGAAGCCATTCTGACAAATCTCAACACTCTCACCGAATCCCTGGCCAGCCAGGACGAGAATATTACCAATATGTTCGTAACAGTAAACAACGCCGGTGAAAAAATCATTTCATTGAGTGAGGCGCTGGAGGATGTGGTAGGAGAAGTTGGTATTATTATGGCTAGAGTCGATGAGCTCATCGAAGGGGTGGATACGGTCGTTACTGAAGATGGACAACAGCTCATCAGCGAGTGGCAAAAAACTGCCATCTCGTTAAGGAAAGTTGCCGGATCACTTAACCTTTTACTCGATGATAATGAGGAATCGCTGGAGCACTTCTCCCGCGAAGGTCTTAAGGAATTCACCCTTTTTATGCAGGAAGCCCGCATTCTCGTAGCCGGTCTCACCAGGGTTGTGGAAAGCCTGGAATCATCCGGTGCCCGATTTTTATTGGATCAACACGTACCTGAAATTAATCCTGAAGAGTAAGCTCTGAAAATGAAATTACAAAGTCTGAAAAAACGCATTGTATTTGTTATCGGCCTGTTTTTATTACCTTTGCTGTTTGTAGGTTGCAGCGTTCTCGAGGTTGCAGGACCACCGCCGAACTTCTATAATCTCACTCCAAAATCCACTTTTCGCAGCGACCTTCCCCAGGTGAATTGGCAGCTTATCATCGAAGAGCCAATGGCGGCAGGCGGACTTGACTCAAGTCGCATTGCCCTGCGGCCTCATTCCACGGAACTGAAATATTTTGCTGGTGCCCGCTGGACGCAAAGAGCGCCCGAGATGCTGCAGACCATTCTGGTCGAAAGTTTCGAGAATACCGAAAAAATTGTGGCGGTGGGAAGGCAGTCAATCGGTTTGCGCTCGGATTTCATTTTGAAAACGGAATTACGGGAATTTCAGGCTGAAACCTATGGCAGCGAAGATTCCATGTTGATTCGAGTACGGATCAATGCCAAGATTATCCAATCGTCGCGCAGAGCCATTGTCGGCTCAAAAAGCTTTGAACATGTCGTGTTCGTGGAAAAAGATACCAGCATGAAAAGCATAGTCCTTGCTTTTGACGAAGCGGCAGGCAGGGTTTTGAAGCATCTAGTGGAGTGGACCTTGATGACGGCGAAGTAAGAAAATAGAAAAATAGCTATCCTTTTCAAGGGACAGTTTTGATCTTGGTTTGTACCAAAATCCCGCAATTATTGTTTTTCTTGATCACGCTGATCATTCTGCGGCTTTCCCAGCTTTTCACCAAGGTACTTCACAGTATTGGTGTCACTGATATGTTCAAGTTGGTGGGCGGTGGGGTGCAATTCTTCCTTGGGGGTACCTATGGTCTCCAGATAGGCTTCCCAGAGGCGGTGCGCCTTTAGGACTTTATTAGCTTCCTTATCGCCGGCAGGAGTGAGGCCATAGCCTCCAGCGGTTTCCTGAAGCAGGCCATCTTCTATCATCCTCTGTAATGGTTTTTTTAATCCTTTAGGGCTTTCCACATATTGACGAATGACCGACAGCGGGGTCGGTTTGTCGTAACGAAGGACAGTGGTGAGGATATCTTCGATGATCTGTTGGGGAATGAGATTGCGTAAGCGCAACCAGCGGGCCAGCAGGCCATACTTGGGGGCGACAGTCAAAACCACCAGAAACTGTAAGGTACAGAAAAGCATGATCGCTCCACCGCCTGCGGAATCAAGCCAGACGCAGAGGTAGAGTCCACCGATCACACTGGTCACGCCGAAAAGTGCAGCCAGCGCCATCATGCGGTCAAGCCGGTCGGAGAGCAGATAGGCGGTTGCCGCCGGAGTTATCAGCAGGCCCACCACCAGGATGACACCCACCATGCTGACGGCGCTGACCACCACCAGCGAGACGCAGGTGGTCAGTACATAATCGATGAACAAAACCGGCAGACCAATGGAAGCAGCCATAACCGGGTCGAAGGTAGCGATCTGGAAATGCCTAAAAAAAAGGATAAGGACGGTGAGCACGCCGGCAGCCACAAAGGCGCTGACCCAGAGATCGGTGTCGGCTACCCCGAGAATGTCACCCATGATAAAATGCATCAGATCGATATGGATATAATGCCGGAAGATGGAAACGGCCACGACCCCTAGGGCAAAGATACCTGTGTACATGATGCCGATGGCGGTATCCTCCTTGACCCTTGATATCCTGGCGACAAAGCTGATCAGGGCAACGGTGGTGATGGCGGCGATCAATGAGCCCAGCAGCATGCCGGGGGCGTGGGCCTCGAGATCGAACAACATTTTCATGACCAGGTAACCGCCGGCAACTCCCGCGATCATGGCATGTGAGAGTGCATCACCAAGAAAAGCCATGCGCCGCAGCACAACTAGACAGCCGACTACCCCGGCGACAATGGCAACGATAGAGCCGCCGATCAGCGCCTTTTGAAAATAGGTTTCAGTAAGAGGAGCAATGAACAGTTCGTACACTATTGAGACTCCTCTTTAATAAGATCACTGAAGATGCGGAGCCGGCCTTCATAGACCTTGCTAAGCAGGTCTTCGCGGAGAACCATGCGGGGGGTACCGTAGGCGTAGAGCCTTTGTTTGATAAGGATCAACTTATCAAAGTATTCGGCTGCGGTGGAGAGGTCGTGATGAACCACGACCAGCGTTTTACCGGATTGTTTCGCCCGTTCGAGAACCTCCAGGATTGCCCGTTCTGTTGCTGCATCTACGCCGGCAAATGGTTCGTCGAGCAACAGGATGTCGCTGCCTTGGGCGAGTGCCCGGGCCATGAAAACCCGTTGTTGCTGGCCGCCGGAGAGTTCACCTATCTGCCGGTCGACAAAATCTTCCATGCGTACCATTTCCAGTGCTTCCAAGGCTGCCTGCCTATCTTTTCTCTTGGGTGAGGTGTACCAGGGAATTTGTTGATAGCGGCCCATCAGGGCAACCTCCTGAACGGTAATGGGAAAATCCCAGTCCACTGCTCCGCGTTGCGGTACGTAGGCAACCTCTCCCTTGGCTTTCTGAGCGCTTTTGCCGTTGATCAGTACGGTGCCGATATCGGGTTTGATAAAGCCCAATATAGCTTTGATGAATGTGGATTTGCCGGCACCATTTGGTCCGATGACACCAATGAGCTGGTCGCTGTCAATATCGATGGTGACGTCGAGCAGGGCGGGTTTGGCATGGTAGCTCACCGTGAGATGCTCAACCTTGATGACACTGGTCGACTTAGTGGTCATGGCTTGCCTCCTCCGCATCTCCATAGGTGAAGGCAAGAGAGCCTGAAACTAGTGAACCCTGACTGCTCCAGATGGTATCGGAAGCAAGTGATTTTCCGTCCTTGATAATATGCAGACGAATACCGTGATTGAGGTCGCTTTCAGCAAGGGGTGGACTAGCCTTGACATAGACTTCGTTGTGGCCTTCTACTATTCCGGAAAGATCGTCTACACGTAGCGTTTTTCCCCGGACAACTTCCTCCTCCGGTAGCTTGATTCTCTCACCATTAAGTCTCACCTCTATGGACTGTTGGTTGGAATCATCGATCTGTAGCGCGAAGGGATCCTTTTCCGTTGAGAAGGTAGGGGTGATCTCCAGCGAAAAATCTCCTTCCGCCGCGAGTTCCACAGGAACAGCGGGAGCGATCTTGCTGACTGCAGCATCACGGCTGGAGGTGTAGACAAAAAGGCCGCCGACGATAATGATCCAAATTGACAGGGAGAGTAGAAAACGCATGTTTCACCTAGCGCAGGGCATTGACGATCAGCAGGACATTTTCCCTCATCATGCCGATGTAAGTCTCCCCGGCAGAACCTTCCGGGCCCATGGAGTCTGAGTAAAGTTCTCCGCCGATGGCTACTCCTGTTTCCTTGGCAATTTCCCGAATTTGTTTTGGATTGATGGAGGTTTCCACGAATATTGCCAGAGCCCCGGAATTACGTATCGATTCAACCACCATGCTACGCCGCTCCGGGGTGATACCACCGCCCACCTCTGCACCTGTTGACCAACCTACGGGAGCAATGGAGAGAAAATTATTGTTGGCGTTGAACTTGTATTCCCTGCAGAAGTAGTTGAAAGCGTCATGGGTGGTCACCAGGATGCGTCTTTGGGTGGGAATTAGGTTTATTTGCTCTCGTACCCAGGAATCAAGCACCCTAAGCTGCTGGAGGTAGAGTTTGGCCCGGGCTTCGTATTGCCAACGATTATCAGGATCAAGTTCGATCAGCCCCTTGACGATGTTGTTGACATAGACGGCAACATTACGAGGTGAAAACCAGGCATGCGGATCGGCAATGCTCTCTCCTCCTTCATCGATGGACAATGGTTGGATACCGTCTGTTGTGGTAATTATCGGTTTGCCGGCATCTTTGGCAAGGGTGGTCATCCAGCTCTTGCCCTCAAGATGAAGACCGTTTTCCAGACATAAGTCGGCTGCCAGGACAATCTGTACATCATCCGGGGTGGGCTGGTAGGTGTGAGGATCGGCACCGGGAGCGAGAATGGATTTGACCTCCATCAGATCTCCAGCCACCTGGCGGGCAAAATCGGCTATCTGGGTGGTGGAGGCAACCACGACCGGCTTCTCGGTTGCACTTATAGATGGTGGAGAGAACATAAATGCACTGAGCAGACCAATAATGATGAACGTAATCCAGGTACGCATATTTATTTTCTCCTTTCTTGTACAGATTATCCTTGCAGAGCTAAACACCACCACAGATATTGCTTGGCAGTGGAAACAAGCTGTGGCGACAGATTATGAAAATACAATTTCATCCCTCTATTTGCGGTCGATCTTACCGTAAAAAAGCGATGACATTAAAAGTCGTTCACTCTCCTGATAATAGTCAGAAACGTAAACATTGACAGTTAAAAATCAATTATTCTGCGAAGATTCCTCAGTAAGAACGATTTTCATATACTTCCAGGAAAATAGCGGTCACCAACAAAACCGTTATTATATCTGCCGATAAATAATAGGCAAATCATCTGATGTTGCTATTTGATTTTTATTACAGAGGTGACGATATTGGCAGCTGGTGTCTTTCTCCGATTGCTTATGGGGAGCATGTCCGTATTTAACCCAACATGATAAATAATGGTAAGGTGTTAGCAATGAAAAAAGCGGTAAAGCCAGAAATCCTCTTCTTTCTTCTTTTCTCTGTTCTTGTTTCAAGCTTGAGTCAGGCTGCAGAGTTTACGTTTACAGCCATTCCCGATCAGGATACGGCCCGGTTGGAGCAGAGATTTTCCAAGGTCGCCGATTATCTTACCGATGCGCTGGGGTTTGAGGTGCGCTATGTACCGGTAAAGTCCTATGCGGCTTCGGTTCAGGCATTTAAAAACAATCAGGTACAGATGGCCTGGTTCGGTGGGTTATCAGGAGTTCAGGCCCGACTGGCGGTACCTGGTTCCGTTGCGGTGGCGCAGGGGATGGAAGATGTCCGTTTTCGTTCTTACCTTATCGCTCATCACTCCACCGATTTGCAGAAAAGTAAACAATTTCCAATGGAAATAGTTGGTAAAACCTTCACCTTCGGTTCCAAAGGCTCAACCTCGGGTAGGCTGATGCCTGAGTATTTCATTCGGGAGAAACTGGGTAAAAGTCCCGAGGAATTGTTTACCCGGGTGGGGTTCAGCGGTGATCATTCTAAAACCATCGCCTTGGTCCAATCCGGCAGCTATCAGATTGGGGCGGTGAACTTCAAGGTCTGGCAAAAAGAATTGGAGGCGGGGCGAATTGATCCAAAAAAAGTTACGGTTATCTGGGAAACGCCGGAATACCCGGACTACAATTGGACCGTACGGGGCAGTGTTGATCAAACCTATGGTGCGGGTACCATAGAGAAGATTCAGCAGGCCTTACTGGCCATTGATGACAAAGCTCTGCTTGCAGCTTTCCCCCGGCAGAAATTCATCGCCGCCGATAATTCCATGTATCAGCCGATTCTCGATACCGGCAGGGCGATCGGTATTTTTCGCTAAGAGTGAGGGCTGTTGAACCGTATGAATGCTTCACTAGGAGCGGGAGATGCACTGCTGTCACTTCGACATGAGGATGTTGCCTATTCAGGTAAAATTGCTCTTAAAAATCTCACGCTAACCATTGCAGAGGGTGAAAAAGTGGCCTTGATCGGACCAAGCGGTGCCGGTAAGACCACGCTTTTACGCAGACTTTATCAGCTTGACCCGAACAACTGCGCCTTTGTTCACCAACACCATGTACTGGTGCCGCAACTATCGACATTCCACAATATCTATATGGGCAGGCTTGATCATTATTCGTCCTGGCAGAACCTCATCAATCTCTTAAAGCCAACTCGGTCTGCAATGCAGGAGATTCTTCCCATTGTTCAGAAGCTGGGCCTTGAGGAGAAAATGTACACCAGGATCGGGGAGTTGTCCGGTGGGCAACAGCAGCGCGTGGGAATCGGCCGGGCCTTGTATCAGGGTGGCTCGATTATCATGGCCGATGAGCCGGTCTCCTCCCTTGATGCGCTACAAAGCCTTGAGATAATGCAGCTGCTTGTCGAAGCAGGCCGGACAGTGGTTGCTGCCCTGCATTCCATTGATCTTTCCCAACGCTTTTTTCACCGCATTGTTGGCCTGAAACATGGCAGTATTGCATTTGATCTGCCAGTGAGGTCGCTTACCGAAGATAGACTCAGCAGGCTTTATGGCTAAATAATGCTGCGAACCAGTCTCTATTTCCTGGCAATAGCCTGCGCAGCTTTTTTTCTCGCTGATATTTCCGTTACCACCCTGGACCCCTGGCAGGAGTTTGCCAGAATGGGAAGGGGGCTGCTCACTCCCGACTTCTTCAACCTGCCTGATTTCGGGCAGGCTCTGTTCAATACAGTCAGTTTTGCACTTGTAGGCCTCACCATTGCAGTGGTTTTGGGAGCATTGCTCAGCCTGTTCTTTGAATCCACCCCGGTGCGGCTATTCTGCTCCTTCATTCGCGCTATACACGAGTTATTCTGGGCGTTTATTTTTATGCCGATTGTGGGATTGAACAGTGTTTGCGGGATCCTTGCCATCGCCATCCCCTACAGCGGGATTTTTGCCAAGGTGTACGCAGAAATCCGGCAGGAGTCTGATCAACGGCCGGCCGAGGCCCTGCCGCCAGCCAGTACAAGGTTTAGCCGCTTTTGCTATGGCACGTTGCCGCTCATCTTTGGCCACCTGAAAGACTATACCTCCTACCGTTTTGAGTGTGCCTTGCGGTCGAGCGCGATACTTGGGTTCATTGGTCTGCCGACACTGGGCTATCATCTTGAGACAGCTTTCCGGGAGGGTTTGTATAGCGAAGCGGCGGCACTGCTGTACAGTTTTTACCTGCTCATCATCTCTATTCGCATCTGGGCCAGAGCCAAATTTATCGTCATACCCCTGTTGATTTCCTGTCTGTTTATCAGCTGGGAAACCTCATTCTCGCTGGTAGGTCTCAGCCGTTTCTTTCTCTATGATATACTTCCCTGGCCCATGCGGGCAGAGGGGTTCTATGTTGGAACAGGTGAGCTTGTCCTGGTGCCGCTGGAGCTAGGAAAGTGGTTTTGGGACATTGTCGTCAGCCAGGCTCTACCAGGAATTTGGAACACCATGCTGTTGACCCAAATTGCCCTGGTAGCTACAGCGCTTTTTACCCTGGCGACTTTTGCTTTTGCCAGCCGCAGATTTTTTTCTGCGCGGGTCACGGGCTGTACGTACTTGTTATTCGTGGTGTTGCGGACGACTCCCGAATATATTCTCGCCTATATTTTCCTGCAGCTCTGGGGGCCTTCCATGTTGCCGGCAATAGCGGCACTTTTTCTCCACAATGGGGCAATTCTCGCCTACCTCACCGCCAACAACGTTAACGCACTGGAGTCAACTTTCGATGCGGCCCAAGGACGGTTCAACCGTTATCTTTATGAAGTTCTGCCTCGTTGTTATGGACATTTCCTCGCTTTTCTTTTCTACCGCTGGGAAGTGATCATGCGGGAATCGGCAATTCTTGGTATTCTCGGGATTACCACGCTGGGGTTCTACATCGACAGTGCCATCAGCCGAGATCATCTTGATACGGCGCTGTTGCTCATTTGCATCACTGCCGGGATCAACATGTCAATAGACTCGTTTTCTCAGGTGATTAGAAAACGGCTGCATATCTCCGGTCATGTTGCCAGCCGAATCATAGGACCAGGAGAAAGCGGAAGTTGATAATTATCTCTGGCTGATTTTAAGGAAAGGGAAGTAAATAATTGTCAAGGGAAGAACGTTCTGCTCGTGTCCGTTTAACTTATCTGGTAGGAGCCTATGCCTACGGCAATGAGGGTGCTTTCGTTGTTATGCAACTCAGTGCGAATAACCGAGACCCTGTTGCCCTGCCGGAGAATATGGCCGGTGGCCAGGAAAGATTTGCCCTTACCGGCTCTGAGATAGTCAATGCGGAGATCGATGGTGCCGATACGGGACAAGCGCTGGGTGAGCTCTTCCACGGAGGTCTCATCCCCATTACTGAGGATACCGACCGAAGCAATGAGGCCGCCGGTGAGGTCAAGCAGAGCTGAAATAACGCCACCATGGAGGATGCCACGGATATAGTTACCTACCAGTTCCTCCCGCATATCAATTCTGACCTGTACTTCTTCGGAGGTAATAGGATCGATGCTGATTCCTAATAAGCGGTTGAAAGGTAGTGACTTTTCATAAAACGTTCGGAGCAGCTCAAGCCTCATTTCATTGGGTTTCATTCTGGTCACGTTCCTTCCTCCGGGATACTCTTAATTGTTAATACCATAGCCTGTCAGGATAAAGCTTGGCAAGCTTAAAATTGGCCTATTTATTTTGGTTATTTTTGGAATGGAAAACCTTTTTGCCAAGAGTTTGGTCTTGGCTTTGGCCTTTTCTAAAATATGGGTTAGAGTAGAGGATAATCATTCTCAAAATTTTACGGAAACCTAAGCCCGCAAACCAGAGATTTAGAGGAGTATATGATGAACAGGCGAACGTTTCTCAAAAATGGTCTTGTCTGGACAGCAGGTGCCGGTCTGCCGGTTCCTCTTCTTGATATTACCACCAGTTTTGCTGCCGTCACTTCCTCCGATGTTTTTGTGGCAACCGGCAAGCCATATGACCAGCTTGTCCGTAAGGTACTAGAAGCGGCAGGCGGTATGGAGTCTTTTGTCTCACGAGGCGATACGGTGGTCCTGAAACCTAACATTGGCTGGGATCGTAGTCCAGAGCAGGCTGCCAACACCCATCCTCTGGTGATTAAAACTCTGGCTGAGGCTTGCCTTGATGCCGGGGCGTCCAAGGTAAACATCTTCGACCGAACCTGTAATGAAAAGCGGCGTTGCTATGTCAACAGCGGTATGGTTGGGGCCATAGAAGAACTCGGCGATAGGCGGGTAAGGCTCGACCATATCGACTCACGCAAATTCATCAAGCTCGACATCAAGCGGGGTAAATCGCTCAAGCGCTGGGAGATTTACCGGGATGCACTCGAAGCTGACTGCTATATTAATGTCCCGGTGGCCAAGGATCATGGTCTGAGCGGGCTCACCCTCGGTCTGAAAAACCACATGGGGGTGATCGGCGGCAACCGCGGCAGCCTCCATTTCGATCTCGGCCAGAAGCTAGCTGATCTGGCCACAGTCCTGCAATCAACTCTCACCATCATCGATGCCACCAGGATGCTGCTGCGCAATGGACCGCAGGGCGGCAGACTTAGCGACGTCAAAGTTGCCGATACCCTTATTGCCACAACCGATCCCGTTGCTGCCGATGCCTATGCCACAACGCTTTTTGGCATGAAGCCTGAAGATATTGATTCCACTGTGGCGGCAGCAAAAATGGGGCTAGGGGAGATGGATATAGCGAAGATGCAAATAACTACTCTTGCGGTATAATGGCTGTGTCATTTTCACCCACAAAAACACGTTATCGGTTATTGCAAAATATCCGAAGACTCAGCCAGTTTTCTTTTCTTGCCGT
>JASJDT010000010.1 GCA_030065655.1 Desulfocapsaceae bacterium
ATGCAGATCATCCATCAGTATCCGGCCGTCCTCACTTACCCCGTCATTGAACCGGTCAGTATCAACCCACCTCCAATAGGGATTGGCCTCTGCCACCTCCACCTGTACCCTGCGAACCAATAGCCAGTGTGGGTATTTCGCGGTGATAATATCGTAGTCGCTGATCCGGCCAAGAACCACATTAATATCCTGCCTCTCCAGATCCTCGGAGAGTTGCTGGACAAGACCGCTGAGGCTTAGTTTATATTCTTCACCAAACTGCTCCATGGCATCTGTTTCACCCTGCATCCAGACAAATGTCACTGTCTCAATCTGCCTTTCCCGAATTTGCCTCTTAACCTTGGTGAGGAGGAGATCGTAGATATCACCCTTCCCCATAGGAGTTTTGCCGCGCAGCGGCTTCCACTTCTTGTACCACCGTCGGATCGGCTGGCCGTCCCCTCCATGTTTGACAACGATAACATTCTCCTCCCCAAATTCCTCCGCTAATGTGGGTATGAATGTCTCTGTGGGGTCAATGCCCAACATGTTGGATTGCCCGGAGAGGATAAACAAATGCTTGCCCGACTCGCTGGCCAAAAGCGATGATACTGCAACGATACTGAACAAAAAA
This sequence comes from Desulfocapsaceae bacterium, assembly GCA_030065655.1. Taxonomy (GTDB): domain Bacteria; phylum Desulfobacterota; class Desulfobulbia; order Desulfobulbales; family Desulfocapsaceae; genus Desulfopila_A. The sequence goes on from JASJDT010000010.1 coordinate 614, forward strand.
GTAATGAAAAGCAGATTCTTCATGACTTTGATTGGATTTTTCTCAAGCCTTTTCAGGCAACCTTCGTCATACCCAACATTCTGGTATTTCAATTCTTTTGCTCCGCCGCACGTTCTTCTTCAAGTTTTCGGGCAGCCGCTCCCGGAACCGCTGTCTTACGACAGAGCAGACTGTAGGCAACCGGTACAATCACCAGGGTAAAGAGCGTGGCAGCCAGCACTCCGGTAAGTACGACAATACCTATAACCATGCGGGTTTCCGCTCCGGCACCAAAAGACAGGATCAATGGTACCGCACCGGCAGCGGTGGTGATTCCGGTCATAACGATCGGGCGCAGCCTAATTTCTGCTGCTTGCAGCACAGCATGGTAAAAAGATTTCCTGCGGCCGCGCAGCTGGTTGATAAACTCCACGATGAGAATGCCATTTTTGGCAGCCAGACCGATCAGGGTTATCAGGCCAATCTGGCTGTAGAGATTCAGAGAGCTGTCAGTAAGATAGAGCCCAAACAAACCGCCGGCCATGGCCAGAGGAACCGTGAGCATTATAACCAGAGGATGCAGATAACTTTCAAACTGGGCTGCCAGTACTAGAAAAACAACCAGTAAGCCCAGAAGGAAAATAAAAACAATTGACTGCGACGAGCTTTTAAAGTCACGCGACTGACCTTTGTAATCGATAATCACCTGTTCCGGCAGATGCTCTCTGGCCAGATTTTCCATATAGGTCAGGGCCTCTCCCAGAACCAGGTTATCTGCCAAGTTGGCCTGCAGGGTAATGGCCCGCACCCGGTTATACCTGTTGAGACTGTTAGAATCGGCAAACTCTTTAAGGTTCACCAGGTTGGCCAAAGGTATCAAGTCATCCGTTCTGTCCGAGCGCACATAGATATGCTGGAGATCGGTTGGGGTCCGCTGAGTCGAGCGTTCTCCCTCCACAATGACATCATACTCCTCACCGTCATCGAGATAGGTGGTGATTCGCCTGGAACCAAGCATGGTCTCCAGCGTTCTGCCAATCTCACCAATGGTCACGCCCAACTCAGCGGCGCGATTATAGTCAATATCCACCTGCAGTTGCGGTTTGGTTTCTTTGTAATCCCAGTCCAACCCAAGCAGGCCGGGGTTGTCAGCATTTATCTTTTCAATCAGAATGTCACGCCATTCGGTTAACTGCGCATAGGAGCCGCCGCCGATAACAAACTGCAGTGGCTTTTGAATGGAGGCTCCAAAGCCCTGGCGCATAACCGGAAACGCCTGGACCCCGGGAAGACCTCCCATCAACTGGCGAACCTCTCCCATCATATCCCAGGCAGATCTTCTCACGCTCCAGTCGTTGAGCACCACGATGACGATGCCGGAGTTGAAATTCTCGAAATTGTTGAATGTCCTGGGTGCCCTGACCAGAAGCCTCGTCACCTCACCATTGTCAACGAAGGGCATAAGCCGTTTTTCGATCTCGTCCATGTACCCCTTCATGTAGCTGTAGGTTGCCCCTTCAGGACCGTTGACAATGACAAAAAAAGCGCCGCGATCCTCCTTCGGGGCATATTCACTGGGAATTTGTTCAAACAGCCAGACCATGGTGATGAGCAAACCCGCAAAAACAGCCAGAACGATTGCCGGCCGGCGGATGCAGTGTTTGAGCAGGCGCCGATAGAATTTCCGAATTCCCCGATAAAACCTCTCTATTCTGGGCACCGATGACGAGGTTTTCTTGGGCACAAGTATTTTCGAGGCCAGCATTGGCGCAAGACTGAGGGCAGCAAAACTCGATAAAAAGACAGCCGCAGCCATGGTGAGAGCGAACTCGGAAAAGAGCCTTCCCACATCACCTTGCAAAAAAGAGATTGGCACAAACACCGAAACCAGGACAACGGAGGTGGCAATAACCGCAAAGCCGACCTGCCGGGTGCCGACAAAGGCGGCCACGAGAGGTTTTTCGTTCTTCTCATCCATGCGTCGATAGATATTTTCCAGAACAACAATGGCATCGTCCACCACCAGCCCAATGGCCAGCACCAGGGCGAGCAAAGTGAGCAGATTTACGGAAAAACCGAGGATATTGAGGACGGTAAAAGTCGCAATGATGGAGACCGGCACGGTGATCGCCGGAATAACGGTGGCTCGAATGCTGCCCAAAAAGAGGAAAATCACCAGCACCACCAGACCAAGAGCAATGGCCAGAGTTTTATACACCTCTCTGATCGCCCCATCGATGAACACCGAAGTATCATAGCTTTGTTTGATCTCCATACCTTCGGGAAGACTTGCTCGCAATTGCTGGGCTTTCTCCTTGGCCAGGCGGGCAACTTCGATGGTGTTGGCGGTGGATTGTTTGATGATGCCAAGCCCCACCATAGCTTCACCATTGCCCCGGAAAAAAGTCCTGCTTTCTTCCGTTCCCCGCTCCACCCGAGCAACATCCCTCAAGCGGATGATGTAGCCATCATCACCGCGAAGAAGCGCTAACTTTTCAAAATCATCGGCTGTACGAAAGGCCCGATTCACCCGAACTGTGAACATCCGCTCGTGTGACTCGATACTGCCGGCCGGCAATTCAAGGTTTTCCGAGCGCAGAGCGTTCTCGACATCAGTGACCGTGAGTTGACGGGCCGCCATTTCCTTGCGGTCAAGCCAAATCCTCATGGCAAAGCTCTGCCCTCCGCCTATCCTCACCCTTGCTACGCCACTGAGAACGGAGAAGGAATCGACAAGGTAACGATCGGCATAATCGGTGAGCTCCGGCACGCTCAGTCGGTCACTGACCAGATTGAGCCACATAATAACATCATCGTTTGAGTCAACCTTTTGAATTTCCGGAGGATCAGCTTCATCGGGCAGATCGTCGATGATCCCGGAGACCCTATCGCGGATATCATTGGCCGCTCCATCGACATCACGACTGGTAATGAATTCAACGGTAATAGCAGATCTGCCCTCCTCACTTGTCGAGGAGATAAACTCGATGCCCTCAACACCAGCCACTCGCTCCTCGATCAACTGGGTTATCTGGGTTTCGACCACGCTGGCCGAGGCTCCAGGATACAGCGTTTCAACGGTCACCACCGGCGGATCTATATCAGGATATTCTCGGAGCGGCAAAGCCTGAAAGGAAACAAGCCCGAATACTACCAGCAGAATGGAGAGCACCGAGGCCAGCACCGGTCTTTTTACGGATATGTCGGAAATAATCATTGCTGTTTATCTCCACCCTGCCTGCTGAGCAGCTGTTCGAGTGTCTCATCACCGCCTGCCACGGCGATAACTTGTACCGGCTCACCCGGTCGTATCCGCATGGCACCATGAACCACAACAAATTCACCAGCAGACACACCGGAACGGATTTCCACCTCTCCGGGCCGCCGCATGCCTATCTCCACCTCGCGCTTCTCGGTAATGACAGGGTCACGATCCCGGTCAACTATCAGAACAAAATTGGAAACACCCTCTGGAATAAGGGCTTCCTCGGGGATAACAATTACCTCCCGTGGATTTTTCAGCATTTCGATGCTCATGAGCATGCCCGGCCGCAAAAGTCCGTCAGGATTTGGTATAATGGCCCGGGCAAGGATAGAACGGGTATTCACATCGATACGGCTGTTAAGACTGGCTATTTTTCCGGTAAACTTACGATCACCGTATGCTGGTGCTGTTGCCTCAATGGTGACTCCTGGTCTGAGGGTATCCAGATGAATGGCGGGAACGGCAAAATCAAGCTTAACAACACTGATATCATCAAGGGTGGTGATAATATCACCCGGTTCAACCAGGGCTCCAACGCTGATATTTCGCAACCCCACTACCCCGGCAAAGGGTGCCATAATCAATCTGTCCGCAAGTCGGGATTCAACCTGTTTGAGCCTGGCCTGTGCGGTTTCGTAATCCCGCCGACGCTGATCAAGCAAATCCTGAGTGGCTGCTCCCTGACGAACCAGCGGCTCGATTCTATTAAGCTGTTTTTCTGCTTCGTCCAGGTTTGATACCATCTCCTCGAGCATGGCATGTTCTTCAGCGCTGGTCATCTCCACCAGGATATCACCCTGGGTGACGCGCTGATTATCCTCAAAGTGGATATTGGTAACCGTATCGGTGATTGTGGCCGTCAAGTCCACAGATTCATTGGCCCGCAGGGTACCCAGAGCCTCTACCCGGTCAACAAAAAGATCCTTTTTGGCCTCGCTGATGATCACCGGCGACGGCGCTTTGGCAATTGATGGGGGAACAACGAGCAGAACAAAGAGAAGTACTACTGTAAAGCAGCATGTATATGCTTTTGGTGAATATATCCTGTGCATCCATAATCCTCTTGTATTTAAGGATGGAAAAACCTGCCAGACCGCCACGACTGCATGACAGGCTTTCTGATCTGCAAATTATAATACCGGTTGGGATAAAAAGAAGATGAGGAGGGTAATCCTAATCTTTTCCTCATCTTTATGAGTTAGAAGGTATGCTGGTTGAAGTTCATCACATTCATCACGGGTACCTTTGTTGAAGAACGCCTTTCAGTGAATACCTTTATGAAAACAAACAGCATACATTCCCAAAGGAGACCGACTTGTTTTTACCCATAGGCGACACCCCCAATCCCGATCGTTTCACCCCTTTTATCACCTGGGGTCTTATCGCCGTCAATGTGGCCGTCTATCTCTTCATCAGCCTGCCGTTGAGTATTAAATTACCGGAGGCGGCGACTCCTGGCATCCTGGAGTTCATCAATATGCTGGCCTCGCGTGGCTACACCATGGAGCAGATTCGAATCATCCTCGGTCAGACATCCTTGAATGATGTGCTTCTCTATCAGTATGGGTACAAACCCGCAGCGCCAAGCCTCATCGATCTTTTCTCCTCGATGTTCCTCCATGGTGGTTTGATGCACCTGGCAGGCAATATGCTGTTTCTCTATATCTATGGGGATAATGTCGAGCATCAGCTGGGGCGGTTAAAGTTTCTGCTTATGTATCTATTCACCGGAGCCATTGCCACCCTTAGTTTCGCTTTTCTTGCCGGCAACTCGATGACACCCCTGGTAGGGGCTTCAGGTGCAATTTCCGGGGTTCTGGGCTTCTACTTCTTCATGTTCCCGCGCAACCAGGTAAAGGTGTTGCTCGTTTTGTTTCCGATTTACCTGGGTGTCGTACAAATTCCTGCGCGGATCGTCCTGGCAATCTATGTCATTATCGACAATTTCCTGCCGGTACTGCTTCAGGCTGGCGGAAATGTCGCCTATGGCGCTCATCTCGGTGGTTTTTTCGCCGGACTCGGCGTGGCCGTACTCGGTGAATATTTCGAATGGCAGCTACCATTTAGAAAGGATAGGAAGATCACCCCCCGCTACAAAGCAAAACCGGCGGCCACCGCAGGGAGTTGGAATGGGCAGCCCCCATCAAAACTCAAACAAGCTCTATCGGACAATGACATCGACGCACTCATCGACGCTCTGCAAAAAGCCGAGGCCGCTGAATTGCAGGGATTGAGCGTAGATGATATTACTGCCTGCGCGCGCCTGCTTGTCGAGCATGATCACCTGACTCCGGCCACCAAGCTTTTAAAAATCGGTCTTGCTATCCACAAGCAATCATCGTTTTGCGCCGAACTATATCTCGAACTTGGCCGGATCAGACTTTTACAGGGCTATACCACGGCTGCCTATCAGCACCTTCTGACCGCCCTGGACCTCAATACTTCGTCGAGTACAGAAACCAGGATTCGTCAGCTGTTAAAACAGATAGAAGCCTAACTTTTACATTGCGTGAAAAATTTAAGCCAACTCATCAATATTTAACCCTTTTCGTCAGTTAAACTGCAGGCTTATACAGCAACACCCATCCTTTTCCTACTCCTATTCGATAGACTGGGCGTCATTTTATTCTCACCTCTTATTACAACTGCACCGTCTGCACCACACCTCCCTACAAAAAATGTGAGAATTATTCATTTTTGTAGCTTTCTCCACTTCTTCGACAAAACCGCCTTTTCTTCACCTTTCTCTAAAAAGCATCCATGTTGCTGTACTTACAGACTTTTAAACTCAATCGCTTTTTGGCACAGGCCTTGCTCAAGAAGGAACAAGAATAACGCTTTTCGACAAGGACCTCAGTTTATGAAAGAAGCAGCAATTCTCAAAGACCGTCAAGGTCAAATGTTTCGCAAGGGTCAAAAGACCCTGGATATAGAATGTAACAAGGATAGTCTTGCCGGTGCCGTCAGCCAGAGAGCCTGCGTTTTCTGCGGCTCCAGAGTGGTGCTCTATCCTATTGCCGATGCCCTTCATCTCGTACACGGACCCATCGGTTGTGCCGTCTATACCTGGGATATTCGCGGCGCGCTCTCTTCCGGCCCAGAACTGCACAGACTGTCATTTTCCACGGATCTGCAGGAAATGGATGTTATTTTCGGTGGCGAGCCCAAGCTGGAAAGGGCCCTCCATGAATTAATCGACAGGCATCAGCCCAAAGGCGCCTTTGTCTATTCCACCTGTATCGTCGGGTTAATCGGTGATGATCTCGAGGCGGTCTGTAAAAAGGTGAGCGAAGAAAAAAATATCCCCGTTCTACCGGTCCAGTCCGAAGGATTCAAAGGCAATAAACGGGCAGGCTATGAAGCCGCCTGCAAAGCCATGGGTCATTTGGTCGGTACCGGCGACACCAGTAATATTTCCAAGTACTCCATCAACATTCTGGGTGATTTCAACCTTGCTGGTGAGATCTGGCTTATCCGCGAATATTTTGAAAAAATTGGTGTTGAAGTTGTGGCCAATATCACCGGTGATGGACGGATAGCCGACATTCAACGCTGCCACGGTGCGGCTCTCAATGTAGTGCAGTGTTCGGGGGCCACCATGGATCTTGCCAATATGATGGAGGAGAAATACGGAATTCCTTCCATTCGGGTTTCCTATTTCGGTGTTGAAGATATGGCCGAGGCCCTCTATTCCGTGGCCGAATATTTTGAAGATCCGATCCTGTTGGAGCGTGCTCAGCAATTGGTCCAGGAAGAAGTAGCTGCACTTGCTCCTGAACTTGCCCGCTATAAAAAGGCGCTCAAGGGGAAAAAGGCCGCCATCTATGTCGGTGGGGCATTTAAGGCATTTTCTCTAGTCAAGGCATTCAGGCTAATCGGTATGGATGTGGTTATGGTCGGCTCGCAGACGGGAACGGCCGAGGATTATAGCGAACTCGAGGAAATTACCGATGATGGCACCATCATTGTCGATGATTCCAATCCCCTGGAGCTTTCCGCATTTATCAAGGAGAAAGAAGTCGATCTTTTTGTCGGCGGAGTTAAAGAGCGGCCCATTGCCTACAAACTCGGGGTCGCATTCTGTGATCACAATCACGAACGCAAAGAAATGCTTGCCGGCTTCCATGGCATGCTCAATTTCGCCCAGGAAGTGTATTCATCGGTGATGAGCCCCGTCTGGAATTTTGTCCCCCGTCGAACAGAGGAGAACAACTGATGTCTGCAAATTACACTTCAACAACCAATGCCTGTAAACTCTGTCGGCCGCTTGGAGCTTCTTTGGCTTTTCGCGGAGTAGAAGGATGTGTGCCGTTTCTGCATGGTTCACAGGGCTGCGCCACCTATATGCGTCGCTATATCATCAGTCATTTCAACGAGCCCATCGATATAGCCTCCTCATCGCTTGGGGAAAAGCATGCAGTATATGGCGGTGCCCCCAATCTCAAACTCGGTCTGAAAAATGTTACGGAAAAATACCATCCGGAGATAATCGGAGTGGCCACCACCTGCCTGACCGAGACCATCGGTGATGATGTTCCCCATATTCTCAAAGAATACCATGATGAATTTGGCACCCAATCCTCACCTACCGTAATCAATGTTTCTTCACCGAGCTATTCCGGCACTCATATGGAGGGTTTTCACGGGGCGGTAAAATCGATAGTGGAACAACTCTGTGAGATTGCCCCGAAAAATGAGACGATAAACCTGCTCTCTGGATTTATCTCCGCTGCCGACATCCGGCACCTTAAGGAAGTCTGTGCTGATTTCGGCATCGACTGCACGCTGCTGCCCGACTTCTCAGACACCCTGGACGGCCCGGCCCTTGATGACTACCCCCTTATCCCGGAAGGAGGAACGCCATTGGAGAGAATCAGGATAATGGGTGGGGCTGTAGCAACCGTCGAACTTGGCTCAACATTGCCGGAAAATAGTGCTGGCAGTCATCTGGAGCAGTACCATAAAACACCTCTCACCCGTACCGGTCTGCCCATAGGCCTGCGGCAGACCGACAAATTCATGGAGATCCTGGAAGAACTCAGTGGCCAGTCAGTTCCCGAAAAATATACGAGCTGTCGGGGCCGGTTGATCGATGCCATGGTCGACGGTCATAAATATATTTTTGGTAAACGAGCCGTAGTCTACGGCGAGGAAGACCTTGTTGTCGGCCTGACCTCCTTACTTGCTGAAATCGGTATTCAGCCGGTTCTCTGCGCCTCCGGCGGTAAGAGTGGCAAATTCAAAGAAGCCATAAGTGAGGTGCTGGAAGGTCTGAACATCGATGAACCCCAGGTTATGGAAAATGTCGATTTCTACGACATTGAAGAAATGGTGCGCTCACTTGAAGTTGACCTCCTCATTGGTCATTCCAAAGGCTACACCTTCGCTCGCAAGGAAGGCATCCCCCTCATTAGAGTAGGCTTTCCCATTCATGACAGAGTCGGCGGCCAACGACTTCTTCATCTTGGCTACCACGGCGCTCAGCAGCTTTTCGACACGATAACCAACACGGTTATCGCCTTAAAGCAGGATAGCTCCGATGTCGGCTATAGTTACATGTAACACCAATATTTTCAGGACAATACAATGGAAAAGATAGTCAGTGATAAGATGAAGAAGCACCCCTGCTTCAATTCTGAGGCAAAGGGAAAATATGGCCGGGTCCATCTGCCGGTGGCTCCGAAGTGCAACATTAAATGTAACTTCTGCGACCGAAAGTATGACTGCGTCAATGAATCGCGACCGGGTGTGACCAGCAACATCCTCACCCCGGCCCAGGCCTCCATCTACATGGATAAGGTCCTGGAGAGGGAACCCCGCATTACCGTGGCAGGCATAGCAGGCCCCGGAGATCCCTTCGCCAATGGCGAAGAAACCATGGCAACGTTGCGCGAGATTAACCGGAAGTATCCCCATATTCTTCTCTGTGTGTCTTCCAACGGCATGGGAATAGCTCCCTACATTGAGGAGTTGGCCGAACTCAACGTTTCGCATGTTACCATCACCGTCTGTGCTGTGGATCCGGAAATTGGCAAAAATATCTATAGCTGGGTAAAGGACGGCAATGTCATCTATCGCGACAGACAAGCAGCAGAAATACTTTATGACCGTCAGATCAAGGCGATCACCAAGCTTAAGGAGTACGGTATTACGGTGAAGGTGAACTGTATCGTTATTCCGACGATCAATGATCACCATATCGAAAAGATCGCCGTGAAAATGAAAGAGTTGGGTGTGGATCTATTTAACTGCATGGCCATGTTTCCCAATGTCAATACTCCTTTTGCCGATATCGTCCAGCCGAGTAAATCTACCATGGAAGAGTTAAGAAAGACGGCCGAGCAATATCTCCCACAGATGCGGCATTGTACCCGCTGCCGCGCCGATGCCGTCGGACTTCTGGATGAAGACAAGACAGAGGAATTCAGAAGCTGCCTTTCCAGCTGTGCCACTATCAAGCCGGCCCAGAGTAAAGAACGGCCCTATGTTGCCGTGGCCAGCAGGGAAGGAGTGCTTATCAACCTGCACCTGGGCGAGGCTAAGTACTTTTACATTTGGGAGAAGGCGGAGGATGATTTCCGTCTGGTAGAAAAACGAAAAGCACCGCAACAGGGAGGTGGCCTGCAACGCTGGCACCAACTTGCCCGTACCTTGGGAGACTGCCGGGCAGTGCTCTCCAGCGGTGCCGGCAAGAATCCTTGTGATATCCTGGAAAAATCAAGCATTATGGTGGTTGAGGCCGCCGGCTTAATCGAGACAGGTTTGGAGACAGTCTACGAAAACAAGGCCACCGGCATACTCAAGGGTAGAAAAAGTCCCTGCGCCACCGGTGCCTGCAGCGGTTCGGGAGGCGGCTGCCTCTAACTGCTTCCTATCATCCCTCACCGGGAAAATACGACTATTTTCCCGGTAAATCTATAGTCTTCGCTTCCAGATTCTACCCTTGAGCTGTTCAGGGCCTGCCCCACTGCTCGCCTGTGGCTTTTAATCAAAGCCGATAACTTCCTATAGCATGCTCTTCTTACCTGACATAAAAAACCATCCAAAGAAGAAATGTCATCATTTTCTTTCTTTCAACTGAAAAAATAATTATTATCGTTTACATGATCCCAGATTTTTTCATAACCATTCGATTGTTTAAAGAGAGAATGGTGAAAATAACTGTCACGATATGTCCTTGCTCCATTTACCTCTACTCAATGAGCTTCACGAGCTGGACAGGACAGTCGACGCAAACCCCTGCATAATGGAGGAGCCATGAATGTCGTAGAGGCCTTAACCAACCATCACACCACCCTCAGACAATTGTATCAGAGAGCTGAGACCAACCCCGAAGTCTTCGATGAATTTATTCATCACCTGGTGGTTCATCACACCATGGAGGAGAAGTATTTCTACGATCTGCTCCAGGGTTTCAACCAGGCTGAGCATGATGCGCTCGAAGCGGTCAACGAACATCACATCATTGAGATGATAATCAAGGATGCCGAAGGTTTTCCTCGTGATCATGTTCACTTTCCCATCAAAATCGAAGGATTGGGAGAATACACCGTGCACCACCTCGATGAGGAGGAAGAAGAGATTTTTCCCCTGGCTCAACAGCTTTTCACTCCGGAGGACCTGGTCACCCTGGGTAAATTATTCGAAGAGGCAAAGGACAAACTTTTAAGCGTTTCATTGCCCGAACTACCAAAATCACTGGCTGCCAAATTTGCGGAGCAGTCTAAAGAAGAAGGTGGTGTAAAGGTCGTCAAAACAGATACCGCAACATCAAGCACCGCAATTGGCCTGGGCATTGGTAAGATTTAAGTTTGACGGAATGATAAGTAGAGAGAGATTACGCAGCCAACTATAATTAAGTGAGGGAAAGATAAAATGGACATACTAAAACGTGAATTGGCACCAATTCCAATGGAAGCCTGGACGGAGATTGATGAGCAAGCAACGCGCAGCCTCAAAGCAATGCTCTCGGCAAGACGGGTTCTCGATGTGGTTGGTCCTATGGGAACAGATTTCCCCGGGGTACCTGAAGGAAGACTGGATTATCCCAAGAAACAGCAAAAACAAAAACTGCAGTATGGCATTCGCAAGGTGCACCATATCGTCGAGTCACGCATTCCTTTTGAACTTGATATCAACGAAATGGACAATGTCGTCCGAGGCGCTAAGGACGTTGACCTCTCAGGCTTAGAGGATGCGGCGCGTGAAATAGCCCTCTTTGAAGAACAGGTCATTTACCACGGACTGCCGGAAGCCAATATCACCGGTCTGAAAATCTGTGTAGGTGATGAGTGTTTGACCATCGGCTCTCAGCCGGAAGAATTGCTCGAAGGCATTGCTGATGGCGTAACCGCTTTTAGCAGCAGGTCGATCGAAGGTCCTTATAGCTTCATCGTCGGTCCAAAACTGTGGAGCAAGATGTCCGCCCACGTGCAGGGCTACCCCATAAAAATGCAGGCCGAAACCATCCTGGGCGGTCCTGTTCTGCTCAGCCCTTACCTTAGTGGTAAATATGACAATGAAGCGTATATGATTTCCCAGCGCGGCGGCGACCTGGAAATCATCCTCGGCCAAGACCTGGCCATCGGCTATACCAGCCATACGGCTGACAAGGTTAAACTCTACTTCACCGAGTCCTTTACCTTCAGGGTGCTCGAACCCATGGCTGTACTTAATTTCACGGCTAGGAAATAAATTAGCCGACCAGAAAAAGTATTTAAGGCGCTTCCCACTTTTACATGCGGAAGCGCCTTAAATTTTCCTCGTTCAGGCTTCCCTCTTTTCTCCAAGAGGATTAAAGTTTATTGAAAACACTTTTCCACTGTTATCTAATTGTTTACGAGACTATCGTTTCTGTGATGTTTTTAAAGCAGCAGGACCTGTTTGCCGATCATTGAACCACTCTCCTGCTTGATGTGCATTGCCTGAATATTCTCGGGTGTTAAACCGGAAGAGGTTTCTTGCCGGGTTGTAACAAGAACTCCTTTATCCAGCAAAGCAGCGACTTTCGCCAGCAAAATGCCCTGCTCGGCAATATCATCTGTTGCAAACATTGATCTGGTGTACATGAATTCCCAGGAAATTGTCACACTTTTGGGTTTAAACAAGGTGATGTCAAGAGGTTCCACTGGATCATCAATGAAAACGATATGACCTTGAGGACGTATACATTCTGCCATCGCCTGCCAGTGCCTTTCCATCTGCGTAGTGCAAAAAATTGCATCCACCGATTCTACTCCCGAAGTAGTAAGCTCTTCTTTAAGATTGTTTCGGTGATTGAGGGTGATGTCGGCACCTAAATCCTTGCACCACCTAACAGTTTCCGGTCTTGAGGCTGTGGCAAACACCTTCAGCCCGGCCCATTTAGCAAGCTGTATTGCCACCGAGCCGACCCCGCCAGCACCACCGATTATCAAAATGCTTTTACCTTTATTCGCATCCGCCTCATGAATGAAGCCCAATCGAGAAAACAGTGCCTCCCAGGCCGTTATTGAGGTCAAGGGCATCGCCACCGCATCCTCTGGTGAAAGCTTTTCTGGAGCAAGTGCTGCTATTCGGTGGTCTACCAGATGATATTCGCTATTGCATCCCGGCCGAGTCAGGTCTCCAGCATAATAGACCGTATCGCCAACCTTGAATCCGCTTACCTCTTCCCCTACCTTCTCGACAACTCCGTAGGCATCCCAACCAAGAACAGCATCGTTTTCAAACCTTTTACGTACTTTCGTGTCCACGGGATTCATACCTATACCGATTATTCGAACGAGTAGATCCAGCTTATCCGGTTGAGGTATGGATTGTTCTATGACCTGGAAGGCTCCCGGGTCTTTTGCTTCACTGCCACTTTTGGCAACTATAGCTTTCATATTGTTCTCCTTTGAATAGTATTCGTGGAATTATTAATGACACGTTAAATGGTACTCTGCCTAGATTCATTATACGACCAACCAGCCATAACTCAAATTAATACTTGTCATGACAATCATGACTAACTATCATGAAGAGATGATACCAGTTGATCTTGACATTGACATGCTTCGTTGCTTCGTAGAAGTTACAAATACAGGGAGCTTCACTCAGGCAGGGTATAACATCGGCCTGACCCAGTCGGGTGTAAGCGTAAAAATCCGGCGCCTCGAAGAGCGACTAAGCACCCAGATCTTTGACCGAACCAATAAGCGTCTCTCGTTGACTCTTGAAGGAGAGTTGTTGTTAAATTATGCGCGACGAATACTCTCCGTCCACGATGAGGCTGTAAGCCGGTTGACCAAACCTGAAGCTTCGGGGGAATTAAAAGTAGGTCTCATCGATTATTTCCTCCCCGAACTTCTTCCAAGTCTTCTCAGCAAATTCAGCAAACAGCATCCAAATATCCATCTCGAAGTACAGACAGGTTTTGGTATTTACCTCCTGCCTCTGTATGAAAAAGGTGAACTGGATTTGGTAGTCGCCGGCAAAGATGATTATGAAGGTGACTGCCAAATTCTGAATCAAGAACCTTTAATCTGGGTCGTCAAGAATGGATATGATGATAGTATTGTGGATGAGCCAATTCAATTGGCATTATTGCCATCACCTTGTAGTTTCCGAACACTCGCTACAGAAAGTCTCGATAAAGCCGATCGCAAATGGGAGGTTTTATTCACAGGAACTTCGACCACAAGTATTCAAGCGGCCGTGCAGGCAGGTATGGGTCTATCTATTCTACCTCAGGGGGCAATAACGAAGGGGATAAAAAGAGCCCCAGCAAATTGGAATTTACCGGAGCTACCAATGTATTCACTGGCATTGTTTACCGACGATGAGAAAAAAAACAATGCCCGTGACGTCTTTGTCCATTACCTGCTATCTGAAATCCACAATCTGCAGGATAATTTTTCATGAATAAGAAAGATTGGTCAATTTCTAGATGAGTAATTGTCTGTTTTTATTTTGCAATCACGTATTCCTGATTTACCTGAATCTCTATTATCTGAGCCTCTTGCGAAAGTAAGATTTTCGTCCAAAATCGAGAAATGCAAAAATTTTACCACAGGCGCCCTGAAAGAAATACCATCGGAGTGTATATATTTGATATTCCTAGGATAAAATTCTGAGCATAACGAAGAGTATGGCTGAAAAAATAGTTTTGCAAACGGCTCATCTGTTTACCGCAATAAACTACCAGATTCAATTTTTTTCATTTATTAGAATTAGGTTAAGATATTGTTATTTCTATCTTCTAATTCTTTCTTTCCCACCTTGCTGCTATAAATTTATAACTATGAGGAAAGCTGTTGAGCCTCATTGAAGACATGACACTTAAGTACATGTCGTGAAGAATAAATTTCGAAACAATTAGCTCTTAGGATTTTCAAACATATAAATTCAGGGAGATTACCCATGAAAACATATTTTCCAATTTTCATTTTTTTGCTCGTATTATTTATATTCCCACATGCCGTTCACTCAGCTGATCATGAACAAATTACCAATATCGCTGATATAAGCCGAGGTGCAAGCGTTACCCTCCAGGGGAAAGTGACGCGAATCCTCGACGAGGATGAATTTCGGCTTCAGGACGACACCGGATCGGTGAAAATATACATAGGCTGGAGAAATCGCGTCACGGTTAGGGTTGGCGAGTCGGTCAAAGTTGTTGGCTTTGTGGATGACGACCTCGTCAACGCTTTTCGCCCGGAAGTGTATGCGCAAGAAATAATTCGTGAAAACGGTGAACAAATAGAATTGCGGTAATGCTTTGATTCGATATTACGCTAAAAAGTGAATTATTTAGTGTGTTGCTCTGTCTTGATGACAGAATAAAATGTGGATGATGTGGCCAGGTGATGGGGAGCATTTATGGCTAGATTGAGAGTTGAAACCATTGCCAACACTGGAGTTTTACCTGTCTTTTATTTTGCTAAGTAGATAGCTGAAAACTCTTAATAAAATAAGAGCATAGACGCCGGCAACCACGTCATCCAACATTATTCCCAGACCGCCCTCAACATTTAGCTCGACCCAGGATGCCGGGAATGGCTTCAAACCATCAAGGACTACAAAAATCAACAAACCGACCAGCCAGACAGCCTTGTTAAACGGAATAAAGGCGAAAGCGATAAAAATTCCAAGAATCTCGTCTATTACGATGGGGCTGGCATCAACTTCTGCCAACATCTTCTCAGTCATTTCTGCTGCTATAGTCCCTATAAAAAAAAGACCTGCCGTAATACCGAAATACACCAAAAGTGGAAGTTTTTTGCAATAATAGCAAAGAAACATTGCGAGTGTAGAACCCCATATTCCTGGTGCCAATGGGAGCATACCACTGTAAAGCCCTGTTGCGATGATGATGAAGAATTGATCCATAGATGGATTCTCTATTTCACAACTATTTGTTAAAAACCATACTTTTATCTGATTAGCTGCGATGTTTTCTGTTAGCCTGGCAGCAACAAATTTTAACAACTGGATCTTACAATAAGCTGTTTTAAACATTTCACCAATAGTGGTGGATGGACGTGAAGTGGTGAGTGGGTCCTTATCTGCAAATACGCCTTACCATGTACTTGCCTTATTAAAATATTGAAATAAGGCGAAAGAAACAGTTTCTCAGTACAGATATTTTTGGTAAAGTCGTTGCGATACGATTTCATGGTATGTAATTTTTTCCATATATGGGCTATACTTGAGTGTTTTTTCTGGGGAGAAAAACACTTCGAAAGATAGCACATCCTGAATAAAGGGGGATTACGAGTGGTGGACAGTAAAGAACCGGGTCGGTTTATTGAAGAGCAGATAGATATCCCATCCCCTCCGGCGATCGCCATCCAGATACTTGATACTGTCCAGAACGAAGAATCATCTGTTAATGATTTGGTCCGTATAATATCTGCCGACCCTGCTCTTACTGGCAAACTTCTTAAGGTGGCCAATTCTAATTTTTATTCGCTGCAAAACAACATTACTTCCGTGGACCGGGCAATATCAGTACTTGGAACCGAGGTAATAAAAAACATTGCCTTATCTTTTGTTATCACTTCTCAATTAAGTGAAGATGGGGAATCTTCATTCAATATCGATTTTTTTTGGCGTCGATCAATTACCTCTGCAGTTGCTGCAGAACTTTTGAAAAAAGCAACAAATCTCCAAAACGACGCTATGTTCGTAACAGCGTTATTGCAGGATATCGGTATCTTACTACTATACATGAGTAAGCAGGATGAATACTTGAACATACTTAAGGAACGTAAAAACACCCAAGCCCGATTGATAGATCTTGAACAACGTGAATTTAACTTCGACCACCAGCAAGTCGGTTTTTTTCTTGTTTCAAATTGGGGGCTCCCCGAGTCAATTGCTCTGCCAATCAAATATCATCACATAAGCAGTGAGGCACCGCCGGAATATCAACGCTCAGCTGAGATTCTCAAAATCGCAGACTTAATGGCGACAATCTATAGTGAAAAAGAAGCAGCCGGCAAGGTTCGGCAACTTCATGAAGAAATGGTGGAACATTTCTCGATGAATTCAGACGAAATAGAGACGCTTCTTGATGAAGTTGCCTACGAGAGCATCGAAATTCTGGAAACTTTTGAGATAGATCCTGGAAAAATAAAACCTTATTCGCAGATATTGCAGAAAGCCAATACCGAGCTTGGCAAGATTAACCTGTCCTACGAGCAAGTCGTGTTGGAATTAAAGCAGGAAAAGGATAAAGCAGAACGGTTCGCAGAACAGCTGCAAAAGGCAAATTCTCAGCTCAAAAAGTTGATTTCCAGGGATGGTTTAACAGGACTTTACAACCATCTCCACTTTCAGGAAACCTTGGAAAAAGAAATTGCCCGCAGCAGGCGATACGGTGCACCCTTGTCATTGATCATGTTGGACATCGATTTTTTCAAGAAAATAAATGATAATTTCGGCCATGCTAGTGGTGACCTCGTTCTAAAGAATATTGGCCGTGTTATCCGTGGGGCGGTTCGTTCAAGTGATATCGTGGCACGATATGGTGGAGAGGAGTTTGCGGTAATTTTACCTGAGACGGGTGAAACGGGTCTTAGGGTCTTTGCTGAACGTCTGCGTAGAAGTATTGAAAAAACGTCCATGGAAATTGGTAAAGAGCAGATTAACGTGACAATCAGTGCCGGCGGCGCAACTCTTACTCCGGGAGAAAATCAGGTAAGCAAGCAGATGGTAATCGAAGCTGCTGATCAGGCTCTATATTCGTCAAAACGCAACGGTCGCAACAGATTTACCATGGGCACCGCTCCCCTGGCCACAGAAAATTGACCCTTCCTGCTCAAAGCTGGCATTTCATAGAAAATTATCTTCTTCGTCCAGAATATTCAGTTGTTTCGCAAAAAAGGGGAAACTTCCACCTCGTTTCTCATTTTAATGTTGGACGCTCCACGGAATTCTCAAAGGACTGCACAGATTGGTCATTGAAGTGGTAAAGCGTATCTGCATGATACAGTGGTACCGTCCTGGTATCTGCGGGAGGTCTTTTTATATATGCTCAAAGAGCAGATACGTACTCAATGTCAGCAAACCGATAAACACCAGACCGAAAACGGTGGCCATACCTAAACGCGACTCGGTTTGGCGCAAGAGGCTTTTGAAATGATAGCCAGCTTTAGGGGGAATAAACAATTTGCGTAAAAAGTCCACACTCACCGCTGTGGCAAAACGTGAAGAGACTCTACCAAACCACTCAATCAGCCTGGTAAGGAGAAGGTAGAGAAACAACATATCACCGGCAGGCCAACGTGGCACAAAAAGCCAGGAACGGTTTACCAGTACGGCTCCAATTGCTGATACAACCAGCACAGGCCAGATAGAACTCCACAGCGCGCCTATGCTCAAGGATTTGCCAAGAGTTACAGGATAGAACGTTACCAACAGCAGCGGACTGATAATGACGATGCCAACCAGAGTTCCCCAGGCAAGAAATGTAGCCGCGCCGGGTGGTTGATGAGCATGAGGGGAATGTTTAAAGCGCTGCCAGCAGAAGCGAAACATCAGTCCCGCGGTTAGAAGACTGTTTATGGCCAGTAGAACTGCCAGTCCGGTTAGTGCCTTAACACTTATCGATGCCGACAGCCCAACCTTCATCATTGTTTTAGCCACTTCCCCACTGGTCAGAGCAAAACCGGCAAGACTCAAGGGAGGTACCAACAGCAGGAAAGTTGTCAGCCACCTGCGTAGCCCAGGGGACACATCGTTTCGATTTATACTGACACTGAGAAAAAGTGCACCCTTGCAAAAACAGTGGTGCGTGGCAAATACAAGGATACAGGGTATCACCACTGTTGCGGAGTCTGGCTCTACCAATATCACTCCAACCGCCATGGTCATAAGTCCCATTTTACTTATGCTAGAATAGGCAAGCAAAGCTTTGGAATTTGCTTGCATACAGCCATAGAGAGCCGCAGCGATAAAGGCAAGCGCGCCAATTCCTATATATATTGCACCCCAGCCGGGTAAGGCAGCATCACCGATTGGCAGAAAACGCAGCCAGCCTATCAGCCCAGCCTTTATCATCGCACCGGAGAGAACGGCACTGGCCGGAGTTGGTGCCGCCGGATGTGCCAGAGGCAACCAGACGTGAAGAGGCAAGGCTCCTGCCTTTATGCCAAACCCCAGAAATAGTGCACCAAAGAACAGTGCTCCCCGTCCCTGGCTTACCCAATCTTCACCGAATTGAGCAAATGAAGTTGTTCCGGCAAGAGTGCCTACCCCGGCCATACCGGAAAATATCAGTACTTCACCAATGATCACCAGAACAATATATACCTTGCCGGCATAACGAGCCTCAGGAGTCCGCTCGTGAATGACAAGACCATAGGAGGCAAAACTCATCAGCGCGAAAAAGAGATAGAATCCGACCATGTCCTGGGCAAGAATCAGACCGAAATTCCCACTCATTGCCAACAGAAAATAAACACCAAAAGAGCTTCGCCGCGTAGTGATATAGCCCTTGGCATGCCAGGCCGCGAGGATCCAGATCACCGTTGTAAGAAAGAGAAATCCCATGCCCACTTGATCAAGCCCGAAACGTGTACCAAGCAGGAGCACCGGAACTTCGACCGAGCTTCCGACAGGAACCAAAAACACTGCGGCAAGCCCTGGAAAACCAGCAAAAACAAGGGCTTTCCAGGTCAAACGGGGAGCGATGATGGCGGTCGCAGCAAGTAGTAGCGGCATCAGCCAGCTCAGAATAAGCAGAACACTATGTATCATAAGCCATACTCCCTCGCGGTGATAACCTCTGCCCAGAACAACGGACTGGCGGGAGATCCGGCAAAAAGTCCAGCCAATAAGGCAAGGAGGCAGGTAATGAGCGGCGGCCAGAGAAGACCGGGGTGAATTTCGCTTAATCGCCAGCTTATTGCTGTCGTATCTTTATCATCGGTCTGGGCAAACCAGGCACGGTAGAGGATAGGAAGGAAATATGCACCATTGAGCAGACTGCTGGCAACAAGCACAAGAATCACCCACGACTGCCCCGCTTCAACGAAACCACTACCGAGATACCATTTGCTGACAAATCCGGCCATGGGCGGCACCCCTATCATGCCAAGAGCGGCAAGTGTAAAAGACAGGGTGGTCCAGGGCATGCGTCTACCGACTCCATCCATCTCGCTGACCCTGTGGATATGCAATTTCTCTGCATAATTGCCTGCACAGAAAAACAGGGTAATTTTCATAAGGCCCTGATGGACAAGGTGCACTATCCCCCCGGTTGTAGCGATGGGTCCAAGAATAGAAATGCCAAGAGCGATGTAGGAGACCTGACTGACCGTGGAAAAAGCAAGTCTTCGTTTGAGATCATCTTGGAAGAGTGCCCGCAGAGAACCGTAAATGATCGTCACCGTTGCCAACACCGCCAGAAAAGGCATGACCGACAACTGGCCGCAGAGCTCGAGGCCATAAAGATCGTAGACTACCCTGACCAGACCGAAAGCACCGGCCTTGACCACCGCCACTGCATGCAGCAGAGCACTTACTGGGGCGGGAGCAACCATGGCACTAGGCAGCCAGCCATGCAGCGGCACCATTGCTGCTTTTACACCCAAGCCTGCTATGAGCAGACCAAATATAATTTTCAGCTGCAGCTGATACTGATCAGCAACATGGGCGAGACTGCCTCGTTCGGCAAAATCAACAGGACCCGCCAGGGAGTTAAGCCAGACAAAAGCGACGAGGACAAGCGCGCCACCAAGCAGGGTGTAAGCAAGATAGGTTCGACCAGCTTGCAGCGCATCTGTTGTTCCCCGATGAATCACCAGCGGATAGGTTGACAGGGTCAAAAGCTCATACCAGATGATAAAGGTAATCAAGTTGCCGGCCAGGGCAATTCCAGTGGTGGCACTGACACAAAAGCTGAAGAATCCGAAAAACCTGCTTCTGTTTGGGCTGTCTTCCAGATAGCCAATGGCATAAATAGTGGTCACCAGCCAGAGAACCGATGAAAGGGCAGCGAAAAGCAGGGAAAGTGGATCAGCATGGAGAACAAATTCGACATCGCCGAACATCGGCAGGCGAAATTCATAGAATCTGTTCTGATACACCCCCAGCACCATGAAATGCACTAGGATGACTTTAACCACAGCACCTGCAATATTTAGAAATGTCCTCAGGGAGCGCTGTTCTTCTCGCAGGAAGAAGATGATGACCCCGACGACCATCGAAATCAATGGAACTATGAGCGGCAGCCAAAAATCGAATACTCTCATGGCAAGGCTCCAAAGGGACTACCGACAGCAAGCAGACTAAAGGGGAGCTGGGAAAAGACTCCGAGCAGCAGTGGAAGCACGGCAAGGATCATGGTCGTCAAGGTGAGCTGTAGCGGTGCCGGAACTGGTGGCCTGGAATCTTCTGAAGTCTGCAGAGCTATGCCCAGAACACGGAAAATATAGCCCGCCGCAAGCAGACTGCCGGCTATGAGAATTAACACCAACAGCCACTGTCCGGAATTAATCATTGCCTGAAGCATTAGCCACTTGCCGATAAACCCGCCGCTAGGGGGGAGTCCGATCAGGTTCACTCCCGCCATACCGAAGGCCATGAACACCATGGGCCAGTGTTGAGCAGCACCGGAAAGCTGGGCTATGCGATCATGCTTTACCACGTTTATCAGAGTACCCGCGGCAAGGAAGGCTGCCGTTTTCGCGCAGGCGTGACAGATAACAAAGTAGAGTACGCCGTACCAGACCATGGCTGCCAGGTCAGAACCGGATACAACAACGGGAAGAGCCAGAAAAACATAGCCAAGTTGGGCAACGGTTGAATAGGCAACCACCATCTTTACCCGCTCCTGGATAAGGGCATGTACCGACCCCCACAACACCGCTAATCCACCGAGAACACCAAGGAGCAAGGTTAATGGTGTGTGCATGAGCGGGGCAAAGACAGTGAACCCAAGACGGATAATCATATAGGCCGAGGCTGTCACCACCAGCCCTGAAAGCAACGCACTCACCGGGGTTGGGGCGCTGGCATGAGCTGGAGGAAGCCAGAAATGCAAGGGAAACAAGGCTGTCTTGATCATCAAACCAATGAATATGAGCACAGCGGCCAGTATGTAAGGGCCGTCAATTCCGGCTAATTCTGCAAGAAGTTGGATGTCAAGAGTACCATGAGATGTATAGAGTATCGCCACTCCAAAGAGATAGGACAACGATCCCAAAAAGGCAATGACCAGGTAATTCAGAGCGGCCTTAAGAGATTCGTGCGTTCTTGGCAGAGCAACCATCGCCACTGCAGCGAGATTGATGATCTCAAGGGTAACATAGAGATTGAAGACATCTCCGGAAAGGAACAAACCGTTGAGGGCGGCCCAGACAAGAAACCAGAGCGGCCAGAAAAAAGTCAGTCTGCCGCTTCGTGCTTTCACCCCGAAATAGGCCTCTGCAAAAAAGGTGATGCATACAGCGATGATGGCAGTGGTGAGAAGCAGCAATGCACTCAAACCGTCCAGATAAAGGCGAATGCCTAACGGCGCTTCCCAGCCACTGAGGACGATGTTGAGAACATCCCGGCTATGACCTGTTTGATACGCTATAAGACAGGTAGAGCCAAGTACTGTCAATCCCGCAATTTGGCAAACCACGCGGCGCATCATGTCACCGCAGAAAAGAGTAAAAATAGATGCCAGGATGGGCACAAGAACTACTGTGATAACCAGATGGGCAGTCACTATTCTTCTTCCCCGCTATCATTGTCGCCTGGGGAAACATAGCGTAACACGCCGATTAGATAAATCATGAGGGCTGTTGCGCTGGCACCGATGACGATACCGGTGAGCACAAGACCATGAGGAACAGGGTCTGGAAGAGCACTCTCCCCCTTATACGCCTGGGCTACGATGAACAGGAAAATGCCTGAAGCGGTGATATTTAAAGCAAGTGCTCGACGAATCAGAGAACTGCGAAAAATAAGACCGCAAATACCCATAAGAAACAACAGGAATCCAGTAATAGAGTAGAGCAAAGCCACGGTCATGGGTTATCCTCTTCTCCTGAATAAAATATTGCGGGTGAAATCAGTTTCCTTTCCACACTGGCATAAAGTCCGGTCAACGTCAGCCCAATCGACAAAGTAGACGCGGTTTCCACGGTGAGGATTGCGTGTTTGGCAAGATGTGAAGGCCATTGGAGAAAATCAAATCCGTAAAGCATGGCCAAAATACCAAGAATGCAGAAGCTGAAAAAACCGGCTACAAGACTCAGCCTGGCAACAAGGCCTCGCATATCAAGCAGCATCGCTGGCCGTGACAGATGCAGAAGAATCCCGGCTCCACCAAGCATCGCTCCGGCCTGAAAAGCGCCGCCCGGCCGAAATGCGCCAGCCCAAAGCAGATAGCCCGCAGCGAGCACCATGAATGGAACTATTCCTCGAGCATAGGATCGCAGCATGCGATCGTACTGTTCGGTCGAGGTAAACTTGGCCTTCTCGTCAGGCTGTAAAGCGAAAACACTTAACATCACCAGATAAAGCACACCTATTTCAAGAAAGGTATCGTAGGCCCTGTAGTTAAGAATAACAGCAGTAACAGGGTTGCTTACCCCGGTTAAATGAAGAGACTCATAAACGGGTTCCACCAGCCCTTTCCCCGGTGTTTTCCAGGCGCTAAACACCCCCAGTGCGCCCAGATAAACTATAAATACGATCAGAAGAAGGCCACTGATTATCGTAACAGAATTCAAGCGTAGACGTTGGGTAGCCAGCGACACATCTTTTTCTCCCTGCTTCCGCAAGGCAACGAGGAACAGGACGCCAATGACGCCGGCACCAAGTGCAGCTTCAGCGAGAGCCAGATCGGGTGCGTCCAAACGGGTCCAGGAAAGCGCCATCACCAGTCCGAAAACGATGAATATGATAACTCCTCGAAATGGATTGGCATCTCCTAAAACTCCCAAAGCCAGAGACAAAATGAGCAGGCAAAGAAGTATATCGCTGGGTGTTGCGGCAGCCATAATCACTTCACCTCGTTGCTCTTGTCTTGATGATGAGCATATTGTGCTATCAGATACCCGTTGAGCGCGGAAGCGTAGAGAATGAGTAGATATACGACAATGAGTTTGAGCAATAGTACACTCCAGCCCACCTGCAAAGCCACAGCGAAAATAATAAAGCCGAGACCAAGATTATCCGCCTTGGTGATAGCGTGCAGGCGGCACAAGGTATCGGGGAATCTCCAAAGAGCGAGAATACCGGCGATGAAGAAGAATAACCCTACTATCAACAAACCGCCGGAGACAAGATTAATGATGATCTGAATCATGCCCCTCCTCATCTCCGCCATTTTTGAAATAGACAAAAGCAACCGTTATAACAGTTGCGAGCAGGGCAAATAGCAGACTTACATCGAAAAGATATGATTTTCCGGAAAGTTGTCCTTTCAACAAAAGCCAGCCAATTGATACGGTTGCCAGAAATTGGGTCACCATTATTTTTTCCGAACGACTTTTTACTCTGAATATCATGGCAAGACCGACCACCAGGATCAGCAGGAGTATTGCCGATGCTACCTGCATGAGGAGTCCCATCAGCTGCTCCCTCCAGGTTTGCCGGCAACTCCGAATACAGCTCCAACTCGAGTTTCAAGATGCTGTAGATCTTCCACGACCGGTTGTCGTTCATCCAGTGCATGGACAACCACCCGTTCACCCTGCATCTGCACACTCAGCGTTCCCGGCATGAGGGTTATGCTGTTAACAAACAGGCGGCGTGGTGCTCCGTCTGGCAGGCTCATCGAATAGTTCAGTAAAACCGGTCGCAGTCCCATATCCACCCGCAATGCTCGGATGGCCACATCAAAGCCGCTAACAACCGACTTCCAGAGAAAAAAAGGAATGAAAAAAATGATGCCGGTAAACGACATTGATAAGCGTGAACCCTCTTCTTTATCACTGGCAACTAAAACCACCACGAGGATGATTACGGGAAAGCCAAAAATCCAGCTCTCTAAACTCGCCTCTGTCAAGATCAGCCAGACAACTGCCAGCACTATCAAATGGACCAGTGAACGAATTGACAGGGAATTACGTAGGTATCGTTGCATGATATTTTCCTGAAAAAATTCACGATTCACAAATTGTCTCTCCTGACGCGAAATTTAACCATATTACCGGCAAAGTCTATTTTTCCCTGCAATCAACCCTTGGAAAATAATCTCGAACACGTTGGAATGAACGAACTATACTGACCATAAAAAACTGAATTTATTTGGTAAAGTGCCTCATAACCAACTTTTAGCTTGAATGTCGTGAAATGCCCACTTATCCCCTACTCTTAATTGACTATATTTTTGGGGATAAACACCTACTATAATCAATCAAAGTTCAAAGAGACAAGGTGATAGCGTTTCCTGCTCGTATAGATGGATAAAACTCTTATCTTCTTCCGTCTTGTTAAAATAATAAAGATTCCAGCCTTTTTTACCGATTCATTCAAGAAAGGCAGGTGAATCAACCTCACCTGCTTACTTGAAAACCACTGGCAAGAGACTGTTTGAATGCACTTTTACACCGGTACCGGTATTTAGTAAAGGGCACGATGCTGATCGCCGTTAGCTCCACCGACGTTGATAGTATCTTGTAATTCTTGTTTTTTATGGCGTACCTAACAAAAAAATTTGCAAACGGATTTTAACGCAGCTAGAATGAATTGTTTTTTGACAATCGAAGTCTGGCAATATTAACATCACTGGAGGGTTGTAGCTCAATTGTTTGGGTAATACAAAAATTATCATGACCAATTCTTACAAAATAGTGTTTAAGGGAGAGTTGCTTGAGGGATTCGAAAACGAGAACGTTATCGCGAATCTTGTTGCTATTTCCAAGATGGATAAAGCCAGGGCTGAGAAATTGCTGCAGGTCCAAAAACCAACGATTCTGAAAAAAGGTTTAGATAAAGCTGCAGCGGAAAAGCTTGCCAAAGCTTTAACCAAAGCAGGTTTGCAGGTCAGTGTAGTGTCATATGACACAACAGCAAAAAAGAACAAACCTGCATCCGAAGGTGTACACCACCCTCCAAAGGTGCAAGCAGCTCCAAAAGAAGTGGAAAAAGCTGAAAATCCTTATGCTGCCCCAAGCGCCGATCTTGGCGTGAAAAAAGAAGTTGGTGGTGACTGGCTGGATACCCCTCAAAAGGTCTCCGCCTCGAAAGGATGGAAATGGATAAGCTCTGCGGCAAAATTATTCTTTGGCGCGCCCCTCAAATGGTTGGCCATGGGTATTATTGCCGCGGTTATTTCATTTCCTGTACTGCTTATTCCCGTGATTGGTTCACTGATTTACTATATTCCTGTCATGATTTTTGCCGGTGGCTTCATGATTGCAGCCCAGCAGCAGATGGAAGGAAACTCTCTGGAGATTAAATATATTTTCAGCGGCTTTAGTCAAAACAGAAACCAGCTTGCGCTTGTTGGCCTACTCTATGTTATAGGCATGTTTGTTATTGGTCTGGTATCGGCAATCATGTTTCTCGTCACTTTTGGATCAGGCTTTTTACCGCTACTTATGGGTGAGGCGCCTGACCCGGAAATTATGGCCGGATCTCTTGATAATATGATGACATTTGTGATCATCATTCTGGTGGCTACGGGACTAACTATCCCTATGGTAATGGCACTCTGGTTTTCCGCACCACTGGTTTCGCTCGGCAACAGGAAAGCTCTCCAAGCCCTCAAACAAAGTTTTCAGGCCTGTGTCAAAAATATTCTGCCGTTTCTCGTATACGGTCTAGCATTTCTGGTCATTGGAGTAATATTTATGGCAGCCTTTAGTGCCCTCATGGGTATTTTCACCTATCTCATGGCCGACGGCGGATCGATGCTTTTATTTTTCCTTCCTGTCGTTTTCATGATGTTTCTAGGGTTGCCGCTTATATTGATAAGCGGTCTTTCCGTGTATGTCGGTTTTCTAGACATTTTCTCAAACTCCACCGCCCACTAATTTTACCTGACATCCCCCTTTTAGGGATTGGCTATTTGAGAAATTTTGTCTACTCAAAGCGATACACGATACAACTATCAAACCCCCGAAGGCGTGCAACTGGCTCTTTCTCTGGCCGGACCAATGGTGCGTGGAGCGGCTTGGCTCATTGACTTTGTTATTCGGGTCATCTGCTATCTTATCGCGGCATTCCTGCTGGAACTATTTGGCGGGTTTGGTACTGGTCTCATGCTCATCATTCTGTTTATCATCGAGTGGTTCTATCCGGTCATCTTTGAGGTTCGCAATGGCATGACCCCTGGAAAACAGGCGATGGGAATAAGGGTTGTTCATGACGACGGTACGCCGGTTTTCTGGTCATCCTCACTACTACGAAACCTCATTCGCAGTGTGGATTTTTTTCCATTCTTCAATATTACCGGTTTCGTCACCATGCTGTTGAACTCCCGTTTCAAACGGCTGGGTGATCTCGCTGCTGGAACTGTCGTGGTCTATACCAGGGAAGATGACCATCAATTTTCCATACCTGATTATCCGGCTCAGCCCCCGCCACTTCCTCTAAAACTTGATGAACAACGACTAATTCTCGATTTTTGCGAAAGAGCCGACAACCTCTCAACTTCCCGTCGCCACGAATTGGCAACCATTTTAGTAGAATTCACCGAGGCGAAGTTGCCGGAAAACGGACTTCTTTCCTACGGAAACTGGTTTTTAAAAGGAAAAAGCAACAATGAATCAAAACCAGTTTGAGGAAGCATATCAAGAGCATTGGCAGGAATTCGGTCGTCTGCTCGATGAGCTGGAGTCCAAGGACACTGCCAAAAAAACCTCTGGAATTTCATTGACGGAATTTCCGGCACGCTACCGAAAAATCTGCAACCACTATAGCCTGTCCCAAGCCAGACACTACAGGCCGGCTCTGGTCGACAAACTTCACGACCTGGTGCTACGCGGCCATTTGCAACTCTACCGTAAGAAAACCAACATTTTCTGGTCAATTGTTCATTTTATTGCCGTGGATTTTCCTCGGACTCTACGCAAGAAAGCGTTTTTTTTCTGGCTTTCCTGCCTGTTTTTTTGCGTTCCCGGCCTTATCGCCGGTCTGGCAGCGCACAATGATCCTGTGCTCATTTACACCATTATGGATGAACATCAGGTAGCTGATATGGAATCAATGTACAATCCGGGGAACGAAAAAATAGGCCGTTCATTTGAGCGTACTGAAGAAGACGATCTCACCATGTTCGGTTTTTATATTCTCAACAACATATCCATTGGCTTTCGCACCTTTTCCGGCGGTATCGTCTTTGGCATTGGTTCGATTTTCTTCCTGTTTTTTAATGGGGTAATGCTTGGTGGTGTTGCCGGACATCTGTCGCATCCACCGTTTTCCACCACCTTCTGGCAGTTTGTCTGCGGTCATGGTTCTTTTGAGTTGACTGCCATCGTCATCTGTGGAGCTGCCGGTTTGCTTTTGGGGTATAGTCTGCTGGTTCCAGGCAGATACAGACGGAGAGATGCCCTGCGAATGACCGCACCGGTTGCTCTCAAACTCGTAATGGGCGGTGCTCTTATGCTGGTAGTTGCCGCTTTTATCGAAGCCTTCTGGTCTTCATCCGGTTTTTCTGCCAATGTAAAGTTCTCGGTCGCTGCGGTTTTATGGAGCATGGTTGCGCTCTACCTCTTCTTAGCTGGAAGGAGAAGCCGTGAATCTTGAGAGGCTTACCGTCGAAATACGTCCACGAACTCCCTGGGAGGCCATTGATCTTGGCTTTATCATTGCCCGCCGTTGGTATTGGAGATTGTGGTATCTCTGGCTGGTCGGCGCGGTCCCTGCTCTTCTTCTCTTTTTAGTAGTCACCACTTTACTGCCCCTCTCAGTAGCAAAATGGTGTTTGATCCTGTTTTGGGTTGGCAAACCGCTGTATGAGCCGCCGCTGCTCATCTGGCTAAGCAAGGCTCTTTTCGGGGATAGGCAGCCTTATCACCAAATATTGCAAGAATTTAAGAAAATAATGACTGTCAAACGGTTCTGTTACATTCTTGCTATGCGCCTGAGCTTGAGCCGTTCTTTTTCAATGCCTGTCCTATTACTGGAAGGACTCGAAGGAAAAAAAGGCCGGCAACGACTAAGCATATTGCAGGATGGGTATGAACCGGCTTTTCTGAGCTTCGCCTCTTTTTTTATTGAGCTCATTCTGACGTTCACGATTATGAGCCTGCTTTATTATCTTGTTCCGGAAAGCCTCCGCTGGATTGATTTTGGCGATTTCATTTTTACCATCGACAGCTGGATGATCCTTGGTGCCTATGTGTTGAGTTGTTCCATTTTTGCGCCGTTATACATCTGCTCAGGATTTATGCTCTATATCTCCCGGCGTGTCCAGTTGGAAGCCTGGGATATAGAAATAGGTTTCAAGCGCATTCGCCAACGCCTTTTTAAGCGTAAAAACGGCCTCAAACATACTGTGATAACTCTTTTTCTGGTCATGACCATTTTCTCTGGTTTTGGCACGCATTCCGATGCATATGCTAAAATTTCAGATCCTGAAAAGGCAAAAGAAATCATCGGAGAAGTGCTTGCTGACCGTAAGTTTGGTGAAGAAGTAACCCGCTACCATTGGGTTCCAAAAGACAGAGAAGAAAAGGTCGTAGATTCCACCTGGGCCGAAGCCTGGCAGGAGCTGCTTGAGTCAATAGCCCAACTTTTCGAGAATATCGGGCCAATTATCGGCAAATATGGGAAAATAGCCCTGCTATGCTTTGCCGGCATAGTGATCATCATTCTGCTGCTGAAACACACCCACATCCGACGTTGGCTCAACGCCGGTCTCGCTGCAGGAAAGAACGGTCATAAACCAGTGGAGGTTTTATTCGGTATGGATCTGCGGCCGGAAAGCCTCCCTGACGACCTGGGTAAGGCCTGCCTTGAATTATTGAACTCAGGGCGGAAACGCGAAGCAATGAGTTTGCTCTACCGAGGCACACTCTCGCGTCTTGTTAACGACCATGGCTTGGATATTCTGGCTTCTTTCACGGAAAATGAATGTTGCCAAGAAGTTCGTAGCCGCAGGCCGACAGTCGAAGCGAACTTTTTTGATAATCTCACCTCTCTATGGATAATTACGGCATATGGCCATCGCGACCCGGATGGTAACCACTGCTCAGATTTGGTGGACAATTGGCAAAGTATCTATGGAGCAAAGTCATGACTGTTAAATCCATAGTTCAAAATGTTAGATCGCCATGGCTGATACTGCCCGTTTTTGTCATTGTTGTCGTAGTCACAGCAACGGCTTGGTTTTTCTATAAATTTGAAAAAGAAGATTACACCATCAACACTGGCAGTTCACCCCAGGCAAGGAGAAACCCTCTTCTTGCCGCCCAGGAATATCTGAACCAATCCGGATTTCACAGCAAGAGTTCAGCAGGCCTTGATCTGCTTGCTGAATTACCGCCGCCAACCGATGCTCTGTTGATCCGACAATTACCCAGTGGTCTAAGCGATACGATTACTACAAATCTGCTCAACTGGGTGGAGCAAGGTGGGCATTTAGTTGTGGTGCCAAATGTCTATGCCCTGGAGAGCGATCATCCTGGCAAGAATACTCTTTTTGAGCAACTTGGTGTAGAAGTGCTTGAGTGGAAAAAAACCGATTGCGGCTGCCCAGAAACGGACGACGAACAAACCACTTCGCCTTCTCCAGATAACCAGGAAGCGGTAGCGAAAAGCGCAAATAATCAGCAGGATGCAGATACTGAAGATCCTGGCTCGACCGGTGATCCCGGACTGCGAAAACGGCTGATTATTACTGATCTCGAGAAATCCAGAGTGCACCTGGAGACCTTTCAACCTCGACTGCTAAGAGATGTCAATGCAGCTGCCATTTTCAGTATACATGGCTCATATTTTATCGTTCATGAAAATGAGCCCAAGGAGGATCTGACCCAGAATGAATATATCGTACGGGAAGGTTCCTGGCTTCTTCAATTTGAGCGGGGTGGTGGCAGGGTTACGGTAATGAGTGAAATGGGTATTTTCTCCAACCAGAGAATCGGAGATTATGATCATGCTTTTTTTCTTTCCTGGTTGGTTGATGAAGACGCCACGATCTGGCTGCAATATTCCACCGAGGTGAGCTCTTTTCTTACAATTCTATGGCAAAAAGCACCTCTGTTCTGGTTGAGCGTGATGATACTTGTGGTGTTTTTGATCTGGCGGCAACAAATGCAGAGTGGACCACAGTTACAGCTCACTGAAGATCACCGGCAGAATATCATGCACCATATTGATGCAACAGCTCAGTTTAACTGGAGAACCGCGAATCTTTCCACAATGGTTGAGAATAATCGAAAAACGATATGGAATGAATTACTTAGCAGAAAACTGGGAATTCTTACAGGCCGCCAGAAAACCGATGTTACCATCTCAAGATTGGTTCAGAAAACCGGTATGACGGAAGAACAACTGCAGGCCACATTTCAGCAAACTGTGGCAACAGAGCAGGATATAATTCGAACAACTGAATACTTACAACATATAATTACACTCATTTCAGGTGGAGAGAAAAGAAAAAAATGACAATTGACAAAGCTGAACTAACAATGAACATCAAGGATGGCACAGCCAGGATTCGCGCACTTGAGCAGGAAATCAAGAAGAGTGTAATTGGGCAGGATCGCGTGGTGAGAGAAATGATCATTGGTCTGCTTGGCGGCGGCCACATTCTCATTGAAGGAGTTCCCGGTCTGGGCAAAACCCTGCTTGCCCGCACCATGGCAAAAGCAGCAGGCTCTCAGTTTAATCGTATTCAGTTCACCCCCGATCTTATGCCCAGCGATATAACCGGGCACAGTATGTTTGATATGCAGGATAATGTCTTTAAGATCCGCAGAGGACCAATTTTTTGCCATATCCTTTTGGCCGACGAAATAAACCGAGCACCAGCAAAAACCCAATCCGCACTCCTTGAAGCAATGCAGGAACAGCAGGTTACCATCGAAGGAAAATCGCTGAAACTTGCTCATCCCTTTCTGGTAATGGCGACCCAGAATCCCATCGAACAGGAAGGAACATACCCCCTTCCTCAGGCTCAAACCGACCGGTTCATGTTTAAAATATACATAAACTATCCAGACAACGAGCAAGAAATTGACATTGTACAGAGCGTTACCAGCAATTCGGTGGGAGACGGTCTCGACACAGACAAGGCGGCATCTATACTCAGCCCTGGTGAAATCATTGCCCTGCAGCAGCTTATGCCGACGATGACAGCAGATGAACAAATAGTAAATTATGTTGTTGCGATAGTTCGAGCCACCAGAAGCTGGAACGGTATCGATTATGGCGCCGGTCCGCGCGGGGCCATCAACCTGCTTCGGGCAGCCAGAGGGAGTGCCTTATTGAGCGGCCGTGATTTTATTACCCCTGACGATGTCAAGGATATTGCCCTGCCCGTCCTGCGCCATCGGATCAAACTCTCAGCCGATATGGAAATTGAAGGATATACCGCAGATATGATTCTCACAGAGCTGCTTGATACTGTCAAAGCTCCACGGCTGTAGGAAAGAATGATTTTTCCATCCTCACTGCATATTGTGCTCTGGTGTCTTTTGCTCACCCTCGGACTTGTTGCCGGAAAGTTTCCCGGGCTAATCGATGCCTGGTTAACCGCAGTTGGACTGGTAGGCGGTTTGGCCGCTTATGATGGCTGGAAAAGCAGGCAAAAGCCGGCCTTGAATGTGAACCGCAAGGTCCATACTAATCTGCCGGTTACAGCCTGGAGCAAAGTAAGCCTTGAGGTTGGCAGTTCAGATATACAATCTCTGACCATGCGGCTTCATGACCATTGTGGAAAAAACATGGATACCCGTGGACAACCCTCACATTTTGACTTGCTCCCAGGTGGTAAGGCGACCGTCTGCTATGAAGTCTATCCTCGCAAACGGGGTCACTATATTTTCACAGGAGCTGACATTATCGTTAACAGCCCTTTTCGACTCTGGCAAAAAAAATGGTTTTTCGAAAATTCAAGTGAAGTCAGAGTGTTTCCCAACTTCAGAGAAATTGCC
>JASJDT010000126.1 GCA_030065655.1 Desulfocapsaceae bacterium
GCCGCCGACAATTAACTACGCAGCCGATCCGGAAATTGAAATAGACTGTGTTCCCGAGGGCAAACGCGAGCTTGCTCAGGAATTTATCCTGAAAAACTCTTTCGGATTCGGCGGCTGTAATAGTTGCGCGGTCTTTAAAAAATCATACTAAGAGCGGTTCATGAGAGCACCAAAAAACAGAAGGGTTTTTGTTGCCGGCTACGGTGCCGCCACCGCTCTGGGCAATACTTTTACCAAATCATGGCAGGCCGCCTTGGAAGGGAAGGCCGGCTTTCGTAAAGTAACCCGCTGTGAGACCACCAGTCGCAGTAATGTGGTGGGCGAAATACCAGATTGGGATCCGAGTGCGCTCCCCTATGTAGACCGTAAGGAAGCCTCGTTGTGGAATGCCGATTTTGTTTTTCTGACCATGGAAGTCTGCCGAGAGGCCCTTGATCATGCCGGACTGGAAATAGACGAAGAAACCGGCCCGCGTACTGGCTGCCTGGTCGGCTCAGCGCTTAACGGCACTGATGCCTACCGGATAGCCATGGACAACTATGTCAATAGAGGGCCGTATAAGGTCAGCCCCTATCTTCTCCCCAATGTCTGTGCCAACCTGCCGGCTGGCAAGGCCGGAATGCTAATGGGTTTCACCGGACCGATCTTTTCACCCCAGGGTGCCTGTGCCTCCGGGAACCATGCCATTGGTGTCGGAGCAAGAATGATCCGTGACGGCGATTGCGATTTTGTTCTGGCCGGTGGTGTCGAAACCTGCATCGTTCCCGAAATTATCCAGGGGTTTGCCAATATGCTGGCAACGATCAAGGTGGGCCCAAAGGATCGCGCCGCCGAAGACCCAACCCAGGCGTCCAGGCCTTTTAGCCTCGACCGCAAGGGCTTCGTGCTCGCCGAGGGTGCCAGTGTGCTAGTGCTGGTCGCCGAGGATGTCCTCCAAACCCATGGCCTCACCCCCATAGCCGAAATCGCTGGGGTCGGCTGGAATTCCGACGCCAACCATTTCACCAGACCCAACGGTGCCACCATAATCCGAGCTATACATGAGGCCATCGATGATGCCGAACTAAGCCCCGGCGATATTGGTGCAATCAACGCCCATGGCACCTCGACGCCCACCGGTGACGGCACTGAAGTTGAATGTCTACGCGCCGTCTTCGGTAAAGACGTAGCCAATATACCGATATCAGCCAATAAATCACAGGTAGGCCATTCACTTGGCGCCTCTGCGGCTATCGAGGCTGCTTTTGCCATCGAGGCTATGCGTAATGGTATTGTCCTGCCCACCGTTAACCATATACCCGATCCCAGTTTCAGCGACATCGACGTGGTACCGGACGAGCCGCGTAACCACGCCCATGAATTTGTGCTCTCCAATTCCTTTGGTTTTGGCGGGACCAATTGTTGTATCGTTTTTCGAGGAATATAATGCGCCCAAAACCTTTTGTTCCAGAAGTCCAAGATAAATCCTGCTACGTCAGGGACGCCAACAGCGGTCTGATCTGGCATCGCAGTGAAATGCGGACCTTATATGTGGATACCGATCGCTCCCAGGTCGTCTATCATGCGAATTACCTTAAGTTCTTTGAATTCGGCAGAGCCGAGCTGATGCGGGAAGCCAATTATCCCTATAAAAAAATCGAGGAAAGCGGCTATATCTATCCGATCATTAAGACCGAACTCAATTACTATTCACCGCTGCACTACGACGATCTGATGTACATTCACACCCGGCCCGCCAAAATGGAGCTGGTCAAACTGCAATTCGACTATCTGATCACCAAGGCCGAAGACGGTGAAATCTGCTGTACTGGCTTCACCAGACACTGCGCCGTCAACGGCAAGAATATCCCGGTCGAGATCGATGCCAAGACCATCAGACTCTGGCAGGATTTCCCCGCCTGATGGACAATCGCATCCCCGTTACCATACCCATTCAGGAGTGGTATAAAGACCATTGCTTCGGGGGCAAGACCGTCTTTGCCGCTGTGGAAACCATGATTGTTCTGGCTGACGGTGCGCAACAACGGCGACCCGACTTAAATGTAAGTGTTCTGAAGGACTGCCGCTTTGCCAAATTTCTGGAAATTCCAACGGATGTTAATGAAATTGACGCCCTGATTGAATATAGTGAAGATGATGAAGGCCGACTGCAGGCCAAACTGCTCAGCCAGCTCCAGATCGGCACGATGCGACGCCTCAAGGAACATGGTGAACTCTCTTTTAGTTCTTCGCCCAGCTTTCCCGCTTCACTGCCAGATCTTTATGAAAAACCCGCAAGTAAGCCACTCAAGGAGATAGATGCCGGTGTAGTTTACCGCGACCTTGTGCCCTTCGGCCCTTCCTACCATAGTCTGCAGGAAACACTCTATCTTTATGAGCGGCGAGCCTGGGGAACATTACAGGCCCCGAAGATGCCCTTCACCAATCCGATCCAGCAAAAACTTGGTTCCCCTTTTCCGCTTGATGGGGCCATGCACGCGGCCTGTGTTTTAGGACAGCAGTATGTCGACTACGCCCCCTTTCCAACCGGTTTTAATAAAAGGATTGTTTTCAAACCGACACAGCCGGAAGCATCATATCGGACAGGCGTCGAGATGGTCTCGTTTACCGAAGGCGAGCAGATATACAACCTGGCCATATACGATAATGAAGGCGATATCCATGAAGCCGTTCTCGGGTTACGCATGCGAGATGTGCGCCGGGCTCTGCGCTAGCATTTATTGCAGGAGTGGGAAAATAAAAAACCGACGCTGTTTTCTGGTGAAACTTATTTATTGGCCCAGACAAGCAGCGGCTCCATGGTAATCCGCGTTAGCCAGCGCATGAAAATAAGGGAATAATAGGTTCCGGCAAGGTACATACCCAGTAGAAAAACGAGATGTGACATACCATAGGCAAAGGGGCCGCCGACAGCGACCAGCCAGGGATTGTCAAGTTTAACAGAGAGGAAACCGAGCACTGCAATGACCGGCCAACCGATGACATAGCTGAAAGCCATGGCAAAGATTCCGGTGAATATAATGGGCGTTGGTTTATCCCTGAACTGCGATAGATCAGCCTGTGACTCTATGGCAGAACGGACATAACTTGTCTCTCCCAGCGCTTGTATACTCTTTCTGATCAATCCGGTCATACTGCAATGAAAATGACTACAAAATAACTACTGCAACAACTACTGTGAATATTATCCTAAGTGTTAGCCATCTCAAGAAAAAACGTTTTTCATTGTCTTCGGTTATCGAGCTTGCTATCCTTAGCTGACAGGGTATCACCTCATAGAATATAGCTTTCAAGGCTTCAATAAAAGAAAATTTTGTAATGTTTCTTAAAAAGCCGCGAAAGCCGACATGAAAACCTCGTAACTCGTTGAAATAGGTTGTTGCACCTGCAAGTTCAGAGGGTTTTTAGATTTCATCTAATTTGCCCAGCCAACCCGTGACAGGGTACAACACATCAGGCATGGCAAGCAACAGTTATCAAACAAAACAACGTGAACCAACCTGACATTAAACAACCTGAAGTCAAACACCATGACGACTGGACCTTCTTCGACAAGATCTATTGTATCTCAATAGATCAGCGAAGAGACCGGAGGGAGCAGGTCAAGAAACAGTTTGCTGAAGTAGGCATGCTGGAGCGTGTTGAATTTGCCATTGTCGACAAGCATCCAACGAACCCGGAGCAGGGAATTTTTGAGTCCCATATGGCATGTTTGCAGAAAGGGCTTGCTCGTGGTGGCCGGCACATTCTAGTTTTTGAAGACGACGTTTTTTTTCAAACATATAATTCTTCTGTGCTTCGTGGGGTTTGTGACTACCTTGATACCGGAGTCAAATGGAATGGTCTATTTCTCGGTTGCATGGTGGATGGCAGCACCAGGACGGCTGAAAAAAATCTTATGAAGATAACCTACCGGACCCTGGCCCACGCCTATGCCCTTAACAGACCCTTTGCTGAAAAACTGGTGCAGAACAGCTGGAAGGGTATCCCATTTGATGAATTTCTGCGGCTAAACCAGGAGGAATTCTACGCCATCTACCCGATGTGCGCCTTTCAGGGGCTTTCAGGTACCGATAATCAGCGAATAGCCATCGACCGGGTACGCCGATTATTCGGAGGATTGCCTTTTATTCAGAAGATGAACGAGCTATACCATAATCATCCACTCCCCCTGCTTGGTGCCACTGCAGGTATCACCGTGGTGAGTATGCTTCTTCTTGCCCTCTTGATTCTCAAGGTATAACAGGCAATAATGATCAACTACCGTCTTCTCTTCATCACCACTCTGATTGTTGCCGCCCTTGCCAGCTTTGGCCTGCTCCGCCTCGACATCAACACCGATGTGGTTCGCAGTCTCCCCACAGGTGAAAGAATCATCGC
This sequence comes from Desulfocapsaceae bacterium, assembly GCA_030065655.1. Taxonomy (GTDB): domain Bacteria; phylum Desulfobacterota; class Desulfobulbia; order Desulfobulbales; family Desulfocapsaceae; genus Desulfopila_A. The sequence goes on from JASJDT010000126.1 coordinate 4,381, forward strand.
CGACGGACTGGATATCTTTGAGCATCATCCCATCCATGATCAACTGGCGGTGGATATCAACCTCGATACTGCTTCCCCTGACGCCTTGGTCGAAATAGGCAGACTCCTGGAAAACAAGATGGAGGAAAGCGGTCTTTTCGCACAGGTCGGTATTAACTCCACAAGTGAGCTGATCCCTGAAATTGCGCTTTATGCAGCACAACACTTGCCATTGCTTTTTTCCGAGAAGGAGCTTACCGATAAAGTGGCACCGCTCCTCGAACCCAAACAAATAGAAAAGCGCATCCACAAGCTCTACACAACTCTTTCCACAATGGAGGGAATAGGCCAGACCGACTTCATCCGCCTGGACCCATTGGGGCTGAAGGACCTCGTTATGGCCCGAATGGCACCGCTGGCCCCCTCAGCCCAGACCAAATTTTATCGGGGCAGCCTGCTTTCAGAAGATAGCCGCCATCTTATGGTGGTCGCCAGGCCTCATGGCTCCGGCACCGATACGACATCTGCCCGGGAGATTGCCGATTTTTTCGATAATAGTTTTACAGAAATATCAGCAAAATATCAAAAGTCAGGACTCCAACCAATTTTTACTCCGGTGGGCGCCTATCGGGCGGCATTGGATAATGAACGGATTATTCGCCACGATGTTCAGTACGCCTTGCTGCTGGCAACCGCAGGCATCGGGCTGTTATTGCTTTTCGCCTTTCCCAGACCACTGATCGGCCTGCTGTCGCTAGTTCCCGCGCTTGCGGGAATAAGCATAGGAATTTTTGTCTATTCGCTGTTTCATTCAACGATTTCCATAATGGTTATTGGCTTCGGAGGTGCGGTGATCTCAATCACCGTGGATCATGGTATTGCCTATCTGCTCTTTCTCGACCGCTCCCACGAAACCAAAGGTAAAGATGCATCGCTTGAAGTTCGTGCTATTGGCATTATGGCTGCACTTACCTCCATTGGCGCCTTTCTCATTCTCAGTTTCAGCGGCTTTCCCGTATTTGAACAGCTTGGCTTATTCACTGCTTTGGGAATTTTCTTCTCTTTTCTATTCGTCCATTCGGTGTTCCCAAGAATCTTCCCTACCATGCCGGCAGGCAGTAACCGGAAGCTGCCGCTCCGTGGACTCGTAAGTACTTTCTACCACACCGGCAAAATAGGTGCTGGTTGTGCACTTCTCCTGGCCATGGTCCTGGTCTGGTTTGCCAGACCGGAGTTCTACACCAGCCTGAGCAGTATGAATACGGTGAGCGAAGCGACAGTGGCAGCCGATGATCTTTTTAAAGAGGTGTGGGGAGATGGTGGCAGGAAGATTCACATGATGAATGAAGCAGAATCCATTGCCGCCTTGCAGTCAGAAAACGATCTAATTCTTGCTCAAATTGAAGACGACCTGGCCAACGATGTACTTGCTGGCGGATTCGTGCCGTCCATGATATTCCCGGGGAGCAGCCGCGCAGAGCAGAATCTCTCCGCCTGGCATGCTTTCTGGGATAGGGAAAGAGTTGCCACCCTGGAGGAAAAGCTTTCCAGGACTGGCGAATCGCTGGGATTTACCAGCGAAGCATTTAACGCTTTTTTAGCCTTGCTTGAGCAAGGCAATACTCTGCAGCCACAAAATATATCTGTCAAGTATTTCGACCTGCTGGGAATTGCCGAGAAAGAGGAAGGGAACGGTTTACGCCAGTTTATTACTTTTTTACCCGATCAGCAGTATTCCATAGACGGTTTTTTCAGCCGCTATGGTGACTACGGGGCTATCTTTGACGGTGACGGTTTTGCTGACAGGTTAGCGGAAATCCTGGTTTCCACCTTCACCACCATGCTGGCAATCATCGCTTTCAGCGCAACCCTGCTCTTGCTTATTTTCTACGTTAACCTGCCATTGACTGTTCTCACCCTGTTGCCACCGCTGTTTGCTTATGTCTGCACCCTTGGAACGCTCAAACTCCTCGGTCATCCTCTAGATATTCCGGCGCTCATGCTTGCCATCGTTGTCTTCGGCATGGGAATCGACTATTCCATCTTCTGCGTCCGTGCCCATCAGCGATATCGCCTCATTGATCATCCATCATACGCGCTCATTCGTATGGCTGTTTTCATGGCGGGTAGTTCCACTCTCATTGGTTTCGGTGTCCTTTGCTTTGCCGAGCACTCGCTCTTGAACAGCATCGGGCTCACCTCGTTACTCGGAATCGGTTATGCCTTGTTCGGTACCTTTCTACTTCTGCCTCCTCTACTGCAGTGGTATTTTGATAGATCTACAGGGTTTACCCGCTCTCAGAAAAAAAATACGACACAGTGGGTAATTCATCGCTTTCGCCTGCTTGAGGCTTATCCGCGACTCTTTGCCAGGCTCAAGCTGCGCTTTGATCCTTTATTCACCGATCTCACCGGAATTTTGAAAAACCGATCCGCCATCAATACAATTCTTGATATTGGCTGCGGTTATGGAGTGCCAGCCTGTTGGTGTCTCGGTCATTTCAAGGATGCCAGACTTTACGGCTATGATCCCGATCCTGAGAGGGTCCGGGTGGCAAATCTGGCCACTGCCGAGAGGGGCATCATTACCGCTGGCTGGGCTCCCGAGATGCCGGATGTTAAAGGAGATGTTGATATCGCCCTGCTCCTGGACATGCTCCACTATCTCGATGATGAGATCCTTGTTAGTCTCATTACCAATGTTCGAAAAGTTCTCGGAAGTCAGGGTGTTCTGATTAGCCGCTATGTCATCTATCCTTCTGACTCACCTTCATGGTCATGGCGGTTGGAAGATTTTAGAGTAAAATCCGCAGGCCAAAAACCCTATTATCGTTCCCCCGAAGTACTGACGGTGATGCTTGAAAAATTGGGATTCATCATCGAAAAAAATGAGGTCTCGCTGCAAAACCCTGAACTCTATTGGCTTGTCGCCAGAGTAGATAAGGGCTAAGGAGGCCAGCGGTGCCAAGTGCGAGTAAAAAGACAAGCTTAACTCTCGCGGAAAAATCCGGCTTTGCTGCACTGGCTGCAGCAGTCTTGCTCTCTTTCATCTCCTGGTATATTGCTCTTATCCCACTGATACTTTTTCTTCTACTCTGCATTACGGCCCCGTTTCTGCCGACGGTTAGCTTTTTTTTACCTATCATCAGCAGAGCCCATCCCGAAGAGAACGGCGTAATTCTCACCTTCGACGATGGTCCGGATCAGTTTTCCACGCCTGTTATTCTTAAACTCCTTGCCAAATACCAGCTCAAAGCAACCTTTTTCGTGGTCGGCAAGCGGGTATCCCGTTATCCCGGACTTGTTGAAGAGATCCTTTCCCAGGGTCACACCATTGGCAATCATTCCTGGGACCATGACTATTTGCTTATGTTGCGCAGCATCCCGCAAATCCAAAAGAGTATTCATCGCACCCAGGAAGTCCTCAGTGAGTTTGGCATCATTCCCAATGCTTTCCGTCCCCCCATGGGCATTACCGGCTCTCGCCTCGGCAGCGTCCTGAACGACGAAGAACTTATCGCCGTTAACTATTCATGTCGGGCCCTGGACAGGGGCAATCGCAACATCGACAATCTAGCTGCAAAAATACTCAACAGAATTCGGCCGGGCGACATCATCATGCTTCACGACCTGCCCCCGCATGACCCGACCAAAACCAACATCTGGCAGAAAGAACTGGATTGTCTTTTTAATGGTCTCACCGAAAAGTATAAAATAATCCCCTTGGACAGTGTCTTCAATCACCCTGCTATGAGCAAGGATGATTCACCAGTTTAAGAACATCCTGTTTGCATTTTTGTTGTGGAGGTGGAATCCAGGCAGATGAGATTACTGCTGGCTTACCTTTTTTCTTCTATTGTGCTTTTGTTTTTTAAGAACTCGCTTGAATGTATCTTCGTGGGATTTTGGTGGGGTGTTTTTACCGGGATATATCTTTAGATAATCAAGCACAGCATCATGTGGTCCAGAATAGTTTCCGGTCATGCGCACATAAGGAGGGATGATGGTGGTGAGCAGTTCCTGTAGGCTAAGCTGGTTTTTGTTAAGGAGGTCAGTAAGTTGCAGAAAACTTCCTTCATGGGAAAACCAAAGTGCACCTACTCCCGTCTCTTTCTCGAAGGCAAGAAATTCATGGTAGCAGCGGACGTCCTCACGATCGATGTTGAGCGGAACAATTCGAGTAACGTTCGCTTTGATTCCTGGAAAATGCAGATAACGTGACACGCTTACCCGCTTATTGCCCTCTCGTACATAATATCGATGCATGAATTCATAGCATTCAATTGGGTACTCCAGCCATTTATTGACATCACGTAAAACATTGGTCCATTTATAACCGAAATCGCCCATCTCGAAGTGAGGCAGAGGCAAGAAGCTTTTAGAAAAGCAGCAACGTCTGTCTATACTGATCGTGCCAATAACCTGTTGCGGTCGAATATAACTAATTAGATAAGGTTTTCGTTCAAACTCGTAGACGTAGGAGCTAAGCGCCTTGTCCAGAGTGGCAACCCAACCATCCTTATGCATAATGGTATTGACGAAAACTTCAAGTCTACCTCTTGCTCTTGCCCGATTATACAAGTCACGAGGTACTTTGTGATTGTTAGCATTGAACACAGTTAAAGCCATCCTCACAGTAGATCAATCCATTGATACTTTTAGCCCTAATATAAGTATCGGAGTATTTCGAGACAAGATTAACTGATAGCTTCCATAAATTTTACCCTTCCGGTTCGTTGGTCAAAGGAAAAATATTTATAAGGACATGCATTGATAAGATTCAATGGAGCCCCGTCATCAACTAAAAAATCCAGAGGTTTGTCAGTATATCTTCGATGAATATGACCATAGAGCCATAACTTGGGATCAAGATAGCGTCTTAATGCTGCAATCTTACGGGAAGGTTGGTGGTCTCCCCCGCCATAGCTAATTAGACCTAGGTCAGGTGGTGCATGGGTGAGCATAATATCTACTCCGGAAAAGGGAGAAAGATATTTTTTAACAAAAAGATCGGTCTTAAACCTGAATAATGAGTAGTCGCTGAAATAGAATGGCGGGTCACCATGCGCTGAAATACCGCTGAATCCGCAGATACTCAGGTCATCATCAAGAAAAGGATGCTCTTCTTTACTGAGCACGTGAATACCCCTGACAATACTAAACATCCCGTGATATTTTTCGGAAAAACCAAGATTTATCGGTTCCTCGCCAACCTCAAAATACTGACCATCATGATTGCCATGAACCATGATTCGAATTGCCGGCATATACTTATCCGATAAATAACCGAGATAATGCGGTGACAAATCTCCACAGGAAAAAAGGATATCGACCTGAGGGAATTCAACAGGGTTATCATACAACTCGTTTTCATCCGCTACTGCCAGGACATGCACCATAAATAGGATATAAGTTAAAATCTTTTTGCAGGCAGTACCAAAACCCCATACTGCCAAATCGTATATGATTATTTAATTTAGCATTACAAACTCTCAAATCCGCAAAAAGTAATGTCGGATCATTTATGGCTCCCATCGTGCCATACTTGCGTATTGCCCACAAGGTTTTCCTTAACCGTTCAAGGCAATGCTTTCAGTATCCTCTCACATGAAACGACATCAATTACTTTTGAGACTACACTTCTTAGCCAATTGCAGGTTTTGTGAACTGGTTATTAAAGCAACTTGCAAAGACAAAATTGCCCGCATTATAAAAACTTTTTGGTCGATGCTGACAATAACACATCAAAATTTATGCAACATTTGTAATTCTTTTATTGTAGAGCAATAGTTAAATCATTTAAGTAAAGAACAAAACATTAACCAAAATCACCAATCGTTGAAAAATTATCTTTGCAAGCCTGGCAAAATGAGAAGATAATGACGGAGTAAAAGTTATTCTGCCCTCAGGCAAATTATCAAACACAAACCATGACAACCACTCCAAAAAATAATCTGAAGCATTTTCCGGCAATGAATCGTGAGATCACTGGAGTTTTTCGGCAATTGCTCATGTTCGTGTGCCTCATGATTCCCTGCTTCTTTCCAACAAAAGCGGTCGGTTTCGATACTTCGCAAGACACCTGGGCTTTGCTCGCCGGTTACGGCCAAAGCTTTCCAGGCTGGGGACAAACCACCCAAAGGGTTAAAACCATCGATTTCACCCCCCGTTACAGCCACGTCATCTTCAGTGATCTCGGTAGTAGCTGGTATCGTGGCAATCACGCGATCTTATTGGAAGCACCGGTATCCTATGTTGCCAGTCCCGAATCTTCAGCTATGATTGCTCTCAATTTCCTCGCCGCCTATAATTTTACTGCTGACCCGACCTACCAACCATACATCTTTGGCGGCGGTGGGCCGGTATACAGCTTTGCCGACATTCCCGGAATGGGCTCGGAGCTCAACGGCAATTACCAGTTCGGTCTAGGATTGAAATATAATAGCACCACTCGCCATGATCTGCTTTTTGAACTGCGCTACCATCATATTTCCAACGGCGGCAGCGAAAAGCCCAACGACCCACTCAACTCCCTCAAGTTCATGGTCGGAGTCACTTTCTGATAGATCATGAAAACCTCCAACAACGACACCGAAAAGGATATCGCCAATAACATTAAAACCGTCAGCTATACAAGCGATGCAGACGGAAACCAAAAACCTGTAAGCGGCTCATACTGGCAGCCCGTGAATGTGGTCAACCACCAGGCCTGGCGGGAAATCGAAAAACAGATAGAAAACTCTAAAGAGAAAATCAGAGCAGGCCGGGTGAGCTGTCTTCACTATTATATGACGGCAAACCAGATGAGCGTTGGCCTGCTCGCCAGTTACACCGGGCAGTCCAGTCTGCTGGTCCGCTTGCATCTCCTCCCCTTTATCTTTACCAGATTACGCCGTGAGACTTTGCAGATCTACGCTGATTTATTCAAGATAGAAGTTGAGGATCTCATTGAGGGAATCCTCAAGCCACCTCTTTATCAGCAGGGTGAAAACGGCAAGGTACAAGGAAATCGAAACATTGATTAATTTCCCCCACACCCAGTCTGCCCATTGTGAAAGCGGAGTTGCCGCTAACCTGATGGGCGAGAAGAATATCCCGATGACAGAAGCCATGGCCTTTGGTCTCGGTGCCGGTCTGTTTTTCGGCTACTTTCCTTTTATCCGCATAAATGGCCTGCCCCTGGTCACCTATCGGGCGGCGGCTGGACAGATCCTGAAAAGAATCGGTCAGATCAATGGTGTTAAAATCACTGAGAAACGATTCAGACGTCCCGATCAGGCCATGACGGCCCTCGACCAGGCAATCGAAAATGGTATCCCGGTGGGTTTGCAGACCGGGGTCTTCTGGCTGCCCTATTTCCCGCGGGCTCTCCGTTTTCATTTCAATGCCCATAATCTGGTAGTCTACGGCAAAGAGGGCGATGAATATTTGATTAGCGATCCGGTCTTTCCGACTCCAGTCCGCTGCCACGCCAAAGATCTTGCCCGGGCCAGATTTGCCTCCGGCGCCCTTGCTCCCAAGGGGAAAATGTACTATGTCGCTGAGGTACCCGAAAAAATTGAGAGACGACCGCTGATCATCGGCGGCATTCGATCGGTTTGCAAAATGATGTTGGGAAGTCCCTTTCCCCTCATTGGCATCAGGGGGATTCGATTCATGGCAAATCGGCTGGCAAAATGGCCTGAACGACTGGGTAAAGAAAGAGCGGATCTTCATCTCGGCCATGTTGTCCGCATGCAAGAAGAGATAGGTACCGGCGGTGGTGGCTTTCGCTTCATGTACTCTGCTTTCCTCCAGGAAAGTGGCAAAGAACTGGATGAACCCGCCCTGTTGGAAAGCGCTTCAGCACTCACTGCTTCAGGTGACAGGTGGCGACAGTTTGCCGTCATGGCGGCCCGCATCTGTAAAGACCGTCCCAGGCAGGGAGACAGCTATGATGTCATGGCCGACATGATACGAGAATGTGCTTCATTTGAGGAAAAGGTTTTCGAGGAGCTGAACCGATGGCTGAAGCAATAACCCGCAATATTTCATCATCCGCGCAAGAGAGTGGATATGCTCTGGAGGCACATAACCTGTCAATGCGGTACCGGAAAAGTGTTGCTCCGGCCCTGAACAACTTCAGTCTTCAATTGGAATACGGTGAATTCTTTGGGCTATTGGGGCCAAATGGGGCTGGAAAGACAACGGCTATTTCAATATTAAGCGACCGTTTTCCAGCCACAAGTGGAACAGTATCAATCCTGGGGAAGAAGTATGCAGGTCAACGCAACCAGATCAAACAGCAACTCGGACTGGTCCCCCAGGATATCGCCCTCTATGACAATCTTTCCGCTCGGGAAAATCTTTCGTATTTCGGTAAACTCTTTGGTTTCAGGGGAGATGACTTACAAATGCGAGTTAAACGAGGTCTGGAATTTGCTGATTTAGCTAAACAGGCAGATCGTCTCATCTCATCCTTCTCCGGTGGTATGAAACGACGGCTCAATCTGGCATCCGGTCTTCTGCACGATCCGCAACTACTCTTTCTTGATGAACCAACCGTAGGTATCGACACCCAATCCCGCCACCGCATCCATGAACAATTGACCGCCCTTAACCGCAAAGGCATGACCATTATTTACACCACACACTACATGGAGGAAGCCCAGGAACTGTGCAGCCGAATTGGCATCATGGATGGCGGCACAATTGTCAAGCTTGGTGCGCCTGCTGATCTCTTGCGTAA
>JASJDT010000127.1 GCA_030065655.1 Desulfocapsaceae bacterium
CTGGAAGGTAGCAGCAACAAAGAAATACTGCTGCCTGAGACGAAGCTCCTGGCCGGCGAAATTGTGATCGGGGGGATAGAGTACCTTGGAAATGGTCTCCGAACTCACTTTCGATTCCACTGCACCAATATAGTCGCCCCTGGAAAAAAATTTGAGATCAAGTTCACGCGATGCTTTTGCAGTCCACAAACGCATATTGATGACATGGTCATTTTGATATCCAGGGACCATCATGTCGCAGGGAACGGCCATGACATCCTTGGTATCAATCCATTCAGCTCGATAACGGCCGGTATCGTCCTGGTAAGTACGCACTCTTCCGTAAAATTTAACAGAAAATACAGGCATATACCTGGTAAATTCCCAGGGTGTACCATTACGCAGCCAGTTATCGGGTGTCTCAACCTGTCTGCCATCAATGAGTTGCTGATAGAAAAGACCATATTCATAACGGATTCCGTAGCCATAGGCAGGAATTTTCAAGGTGGCGATTGAGTCCATAAAACAGGCCGCCAGACGGCCCAAACCACCGTTGCCGAGAGCAGCATCGACTTCTTCCTCAAAAACCTCCTCCATGGTGCACCCCAAACTATCCAGGGCTTGTTTGACCTCTTCGTAGATACCAAGACTCAGGAGACAGTTTTCCATGGACCGGCCAATGAGAAACTCAAGCGACAGATAATAAACCCGCTTTTTTTCCTTGGCATAAAAGGTTTTTTGCGTCTTTATCCATTTCTTCACTAAAATATCACGGAGAGTATACGCCAGCGCCCTGCTGATATCATTTGGTCCTGACCGTTCAGGGTCTCTTCCCTGAAAACTCAAAAGATGGTGAATAATGCTGTCTCTGATGGAATCAGCTTGGTAATCCTCCGCACTATTGGGCCAAGTACTGTCCAGTCCAACAGATTGTAGGGTTTCTGTTTTCGGCATATCTTCTTACTCCTTTATGAATACCGCAGTCTGGATGACGTTATAACCCGTGTTCACAGCACAATTAATGCAACAATCCAGACATACGGGGGAAGTTTTTGAACGGATCGACTTCTTTTTCCTGCAACACGATCTATAGTTGATATTTGTGAGGTACAAGTTGTGAATTCCTGTTACTTTAGCCACTCTTCTCACTAATGTGAACCACAGACCTTCACGCTTGTGCCACTTTGTGGTAGTCTTGAAATGCCACAGCGATGTTTAATGTATAATCATTAATCTTAACACTGTGAGAAAGTTCATGTCCAACCCAAAAAAAACAGCCCGTAACAATTCAACAGCCATCTATATTGCCCTGGCATTCATAGCCGGCTTTCTCGCTGGCACAGCTTTTGCCGTTTTTAAATCGGATCCGATGGTAACTAATCAGCAAGCTTCCTCCCAGCAATCTAACATGTCTGAGCAGCAGTCCCGGGCAATTGCTAATCTGGAGGGGGAGGTGACGAATAATCCCGAACGATTTCAAGCCTGGACCCAACTGGGAAATCTTTATTACGATACTGGCCAGTACGATAAGGCGGTCAAGGCATATGAGACGTCATTGGATCTCCATGCCGGTAATGCCAACATCTGGACCGACCTTGGCGTGATGTACCGACGTACCAATCGTTCTGAAAAAGCCATAGAGGCATTTGATAAAGCCATCTCCATGGATCCGACCCATGAAGTCTCGCGGCTCAATAAGGGAATCGTGCTGATGTATGACCTGAACGATCCGGATGGTGCTATTGAATCATGGGAAAATCTTTTGCAGATCAACCCAAATGCCACTACCGGCAACGGTGATTCAATCAGAGAGTTTGTCGATCAGGTCAAAAAGGATCTAAATAAATAGCCCAACTACACCTGCAGCAATCACCACTAAGATAATAAGATCTCAGGAGGAGAGAAAATATGAAATTTGAGACTTTGGCTCTGCATGCCGGTCATACCATTGATGAGGAAACCTTATCACGGGCCATCCCCATCCATCGAACCAGTTCCTATGTCTTCAAGAGTACGGAACATGCAGCCAACCTCTTTGCCTTGAAAGAGCTTGGAAATATCTATACTCGAATCGGCAATCCCACCCAGGATATTCTGGAACAGCGGGCTGCGGCGTTGGAAGGCGGTGCTGCTGCTGTGGCGCTGGCTTCCGGTACCTCCGCCATTTTTTATACGATAATCAATATCTGTCAGCAGGGTGATGAAATTGTCTCCGCCAATAACCTCTACGGTGGTACCTTTTCTCAGTTTGCCTCGATTCTTCCTCAACTGGGAATCAACACGCGCATGGTGGACCCCGTGGAACCCGCCAATTTTGAAGCAGCGATAAATGAGAAAACCCGAGCGCTCTACTGTGAGACCATCGGAAATCCGGCTCTCAACATGGTGGATCTTGAGGCCGTTGCCAGAATTGCCGAAAAACATCACTTGCCGCTTATCGTCGATTCGACTTTCACACCGCCCTGCCTCTGCAAACCCATAGAATATGGGGCAGATGTGGTTATTCATTCGTTGACCAAGTGGATCGGTGGCCATGGTACCGGAATTGGCGGCATCATCGTCGATGCCGGTAAATTCGACTGGACCGACCCCAAATTCGCCCTCTACAATGAGCCTGATGCCTCCTATCATGGCCTGCGTTACGCCCATGACCTGGGTGAGCTCAATCCCGTTGCCTTTGCCCTGCGCATGCGCCTGGTTCCCCTGCGCAACCTTGGCGCCTGCATTTCTCCTGATAATTGCTGGTTTTTCCTGCAGGGGATGGAAACCCTCTCTCTCCGTATGGAAAGGCATAGTGAAAACGGCTTTCTCATCGCCGAGCATCTCCAGGGACATCCCCAGGTCAACTGGGTCCACTACCCAGGCTTGTCCGATTCTCCCGGTTATGAAAATGCCACAAAATACCTAAAGAAAGGCTATGGCGGCATGATTGCTTTCGACATTAAAGGAGGACTTGAAGCGGGCCGTACATTCATTGAAAGCCTGCAGCTCATTTCCCACCTTGCCAACGTCGGTGATGCCAAATCGCTGGCCATCCACCCTGCCTCCACAACCCACTCTCAGCTTTCTGCAGAACAGCTGACAACGGCAGGCATCTCCGAATCGCTCATCAGGCTCTCGATTGGTATTGAACACATTGATGATATTCGTGAAGACATTGATCAAGCTCTGGTAAAAGCAGCAAAAAATGTTTAAGATGAAGGTACGTTATAGGACAACCAATCTCTGCAACCCTTTTGTCATCACAAAAGGGTTGTTTCAGTAAAGGCGAGCATGCATACTGACGATGTGACCTCAGAAAGAGCCCCGCTCATCGTGGAGAAACAATTCTTCACCTTTGCCGAGGGCGAGGACAAAATGATGCTGGAAAGCGGCGCCCTGTTGGGACCGGTTACCATCGCCTATGAGACCTATGGTACACTCTCTCCTAAGAAAGATAATGCCATACTGGTGGCTCATGCCTTTTCCGGGGACTCGCATGTTGCCGGATACTACAGTACCGACACGGAACATGACAAACCGGGTTGGTGGGACTCCGTGGTCGGTCCTGGCAAGGGCATCGATACCGACAAGTATTTTGTCATCTGCTCGAACATATTGGGCAGCTGCATGGGGTCCACGGGACCTGCCTCGATTAATCCGGAAACAGGCAAACCCTATGGCCTCACCTTTCCGATGGTCACCATTGGTGATATGGTGACAGCCCAGAAGCTTCTCATTGACCATCTGGGAATAAAAGAGTTGCTCTGTGTTATCGGTGGCTCGGTGGGAGGTATGCAGGTCCTTGAGTGGTGCATCCGCTTCCCGGAAATGGTGCGTTCCGCGGTGCCGCTAGCCACAACCATGCGTCACTCGGCCATGGCCATAGCCTTCAATGAGGTAGCCCGGCAAGCCATTTTGGCAGATCCCAACTGGCAGAGAGGCGATTATTACAGCACAACCCCTCCGCATATGGGACTTGCAGTAGCACGTATGGTCGGCCATATCACCTATCTCTCCGATGAGGCCATGCGCCGCAAATTCGGGCGCCGCCTCCAGGATAAAAGTGACTTTTCCTATGAAATTGATGTCGATTTCGAAGTGGAAAATTATTTGCGCTACCAGGGTTCGAAATTCGTGCAACGTTTTGATGCCAACTCGCTTCTATATATCACCAAAGCCGCAGATTATTACGATCTCACTAGCAAATCACCACGCAACTCGGCAGAAATGGATTTTTCTTTGAGCAAGGCGCGTTTTTTGGTCATCTCTTATTCCTCCGATTGGCTTTATCCCACATACCAGTCAAAAGAGCTGGTCCAGGCGCTCAAACGAGCCGGACGGGATGTCAGCTTCTGTGAAATTGAAGCGGATGCCGGTCATGATGCTTTTCTCATACCCGATAAACGTTTACAAGATATCCTTACGGGGTTTCTCGATGGTATCTCCAGAAACCACTGATATGCGCTATGATCTGCAAATAATCGGTTCATGGATCGAAAAAGACAGTAAAGTGCTCGATCTTGGCTGCGGCAATGGTGATCTGCTGGCCTGGCTAACCGTCAATAAAAACGTTCGCGGTACTGGCATTGAAATGGATCAGGACAAAGTGGCGCACTGCATAGCCAAGGGACTTACTGTACTCCAGGGTGATTTCAATGATGAGGTGGAGGATTTTCCCGACAGAGCCTTTGATTATGTCATTTTAAGCCAGACTCTCCAGCAGGTTTTTGAGCCGGCGAGGCTCCTCTACTCACTGTCACGAATTGGCAGAAGAGTGGTGGTAAGCTTTCCCAATTTCAGCCACATTTCAATCCGTCTTCAGCTTTTATTGAACGGTCAAGCCCCAAAGAATGAGCAACTCCCCTATTCCTGGTACGACACTCCGAATATCCGGGTAATCACCCTCAAGGATTTTCGTAAATTTGCCCAGGATGTAGGTTACGAAATAGTTGATGAGGTTGCCATAAACACTCATCAGTATGATTATTATGGTAAGATAGTGCGTAGATTTAAGAATCTCCGGGCCACTTACGGTATTTTCAGCATTGAAATGCCAGACAGATAACCTTTGCCCTACAAGATACCATGTCAGACAACTCTGAAAAAAAGCGACTTATCCAGTCTCTCAGCACCCTTTGCAACAATGAGGGTGAGACCATTTCCAGCCAGCATGGTAAAATACCACCGGTGGTAAAGAAACTGGTGGATTCCTGGAAGACCGAGGAACAATTTGATCATATCAGCCCGGTTGCTCTGCCCTCAGATGATGCAGTAATAAATATCATCCATAAGGCACGCTCAATACTTTTCCCGGGCTATTTCACCAAGGCCAAGCTGCACCAGTCCAATCTGGAATATTTTCTTGGCCAGGAGACGACAGATCTCTACGAAATGCTGGTTGAGCAGATCAGCATGGCAATTCGCCATGATTGCCGAAGGAACGCACTGCCGTGCACCAATTGCGATCAGATGAGTCATCAGATCGCCTATGCATTTATCGAGAGACTACCTGCGGTAACCGCACTGCTGACCCAGGATATCCGGGCCACGCTCTCAGGTGATCCGGCGACAAAAAGCCCGGATGAGGTGATATTCTGCTATCCCGGTCTGCTGGCTACATCGATCTTCAGATTGGCCCATGAGCTCTATCTTTTTAATGTACCAATCATTCCGAGGATCATGACCGAATATGCCCACAGTCAGACCGGTATCGACATTCATCCGGGAGCAACCATCGGTCCCGGCCTATTTATCGATCACGGCACCGGTGTGGTGATCGGGGAAACTACAATAATCGGTAAAGGGGTCAGACTCTATCAGGGTGTTACTCTGGGTGCATTGTCTCTGCCACGTGATGCCGGCAAAAAGCTTTACCAAAAAAAGCGGCACCCAACCATTGAGGACAACGTCATCATTTATTCCAACACCACGGTGCTGGGCGGAGATACAGTTATCGGTGAGGGATCGATTATCGGTGGTAATATCTGGTTGACGGAAAGTGTCGAACCTGGCACCAAAGTGCTTCTTAAAAAGCCGGAGCTTATTTATACCGGCTCAAAACCAGTCACAGAGAAAGAATAATAAGTAATATTAGGTTTATATCAGTTAAAAATTAAACCACTCCTAGAATAGAGGGGAGGTCTCCAGTATGTCTTCGACAATTAGTAGCAGTATCGGCAACACCCCGCTTCTGCAAATGAAGAAGCTCTCTCGAGAAACCGGGACAACTGTTCTTGCCAAGCAGGAGTCACGTAATCCCATGGGAAGCGTTAAGTGCAGAATCGCCGTATCGATGATTGAGGCTGCGGAAAAAATGGGCAAGATAAATAGTGACACTGTCGTTATTGAACCCACCAGCGGCAATACCGGGTTAGGTTTGGCTTTTGTGTGTGCGGAAAAAGACCTGCAGCTCATCCTCACCATGCCCGAGTCCATGAGCATGGAAAGAAGGCAGATGCTCAAACATCTGGGTGCAAAACTGGTGCTGACCCCTGCCAAAGAAGGGATGAAAGGAGCCATCGCTACAGCCAAGAAAATTCTCGAAGAAAACGACAATGCCTTTATGCCCGATCAATTTGGCAATCCTGCCAATCCGGAAATACATCGAAAAACGACTGCAGTTGAAATATGGCGTGATAGCGGCCAGAAGGTCGATATTTTCATCGCCGGCGTGGGAACAGGAGGGACAATCACCGGAGTTTCTGAGGTATTGAAACAGCACAATCCTGACATGAAAACCATAGCCGTCGAACCAACCGATTCTCCGGTACTCTCAGGTGGAGAGCCCGGCCCCCATAAAATTCAGGGTATTGGTGCCGGTTTCGTACCACCAATACTCAACCGTGACATCATCGACGAGATTATCACCGTCAGCAATGATGATGCTATCGCCACGGCACGTTCAGTGGCTGCTGACGAAGGAATATTTTGTGGGATTTCCTCAGGTGCAGCTGCACATGCTGCAGCTGTTGTTGCCAAGCGACCGGAAAATAAAGGCAAGACGATTGTCGTCATCCTGCCCGATACTGGAGAACGCTACCTCAGCACGGACATGCTGGCAGAAGGTGCCGGTTAACCACGTATTTATGCAGGTTTAAAAAAAATATTGAAGCTGCTGTTGAGATAGTCTACTGATTCTTCACTGAGTAGATAAATAGGTGATACTTTTCTCAGGCAACGTTGAACATCTTTCTGGAATTATTTGTTTTCCTGCCAAGTATTTCTTCGGCCATTTGGACGGCAACCACATTTGTCGGCAGATCAAGTTCAGCTGAACGAGCAAATATTTTTCTGAGACAGCCGGCAATGGTTTCAGTCTTTTTCCACGCTACCTCTGCATTGTAGTCTCTACCGATCTCACAGCTTATATTTATTACCCCGCCGGCATTTATTGCAAAATCTGGAGCATAGAGAATTTCCCGCCGACGCAGTGCCTCGCCGTCTTCTTCTTTGAGTAGCTGATTATTGGCACTCCCCGCTACCATGGAACAGCGCAAGCGTGGTATCGTTTCTTCGTTGAGAATGCCCCCCATGGCGCATGGCGCAAAAATGTCGCAGGGAACATCATAGATCTCTGCCGGTTTGACTTCTTTAAACACCACTTTCATCCGCAGCTGGGCAATATTTTCAGTATTGATATCTGCCACAATAATTTTGCAGCCCTCCTCAGCAAGTCTTTCCACCAGCCTTGCCCCTGTCTGACCAACTCCTTGAACGGCGACCGTAAGTCCTTGCAGGTTTTTGGTGTTCAGGCGGTATTCAACACCGGCCACTATGCCGCAATAGACGCCGTAGGCAGTAAAGGGACTGGGGTTACCACTGGCACCAACCGTGGCGACATAGTTGGTCTGTTCTTTGACTACCTCCATATCGGCAAGAGTCGAGTTAACATCCTCAGCGGTTATATAGAGGCCACCGAGATATTCAATAAACTGACCAAAACTTGCGAACATGGCTCTACTGTCGACCTTGTTAAGATCAGTACGAATAACGCTTTTGCCTCCACCGAGCTGAAGACCGGCAAGGGCATTCTTATAGGTCATGCCTTCACTCAGCCGCAACACGTCGGTCAATGCCTCATCATCACTGCCATACCCCCAGACTCGGCAACCTCCCAGGGCAGGACCAAGAGTTGAGTCATGGACAGCCACCATGGCAGTGAAGCCCAGCTCTGTATTATCACAACGTACCACCCGTTCATATCCCTCACAGTCGAGTTCTGAATATTTATTGGCAAATTTGGTTATCATATAACTCTCTTCAGCTCCACGTATTATTTAATTATGAAGAAACTTTTTTTGATCGCTTTTAACTTATCGTAGCAAAGAAAAAGAAGGCGCGTCAATCAATTTATTAATACTGTACAACACCTTAGGGAAAAACAAACAACAAGGAGAAGAGTTATCTGGGACGATAGATTACGGCAAGGGTCTTGACCTTGCCGCTGATGCCCCGGTAACCATGGGGAATGGATGAATCAAAGTAGAGACTGTCCCCTTCGTGCAGAACGACGCATTCCTCGCCATACCTAAATTCAAGATCACCATCGAGAACGAAGAGAAATTCCTCACCTTTGTGATTGTTGAAGACAATATCGGCAGCCTCCCTTTGTTCCATGTGAACGATGAAGGGTTCCATGTTCTTTTGAGTTTTGGGATAAGCGAGCGGTTCGTATTGATAACCGATATGAGAGATATGGGGGCCTTTGGCGATACCGTAGCGGTCTTCCTTGCGAACCACGACCATATTGGTGTCCTGGCTGTTTTTCTGAAAAAAAATGCCGATCTGCACCCCTAGTGCCGTGGAAATCTTCAGCAAAGTCGCTATTGGCGGGGTGACGATGTTATTCTCGATCTGGGAGAGATTCGGTTTGGAAAGTCCAGTGAGCTCAGACAACTCCTGTAGAGTAAGGTTGCGTTGATTGCGCAAATTGCGCACCTGACTGCCGATATCCAGCGAAGCCAGCTCATTTTTAATATCCTGAACCATATTGGTTTTCTGTAAAGTAAAAATAAGTGTTGAGAACCTCTGCTTCAGCTGTGTTGCTTACGATCTTTTCTCATGAATAATTATACGTTATAATACCTGCATAGGTTTCTTACTGCAACGAAATTGACCGCGCACCGGTCTTTTTCAAATACCGTCGAGTAGCTCAAAACAATTACAGAAGCTGGGTCGGTAGCAACTTTGCACAGCTATAAAGTGGTTAGCCCGGTTTTCTCATGAACATTGTCTTGAATTTCAAAGAATATTTTGAGATTCCGACTTCTAGGCTGCAGATTTTCTGCCTATTCAAATCAACGCAATGTTCACCAAAGGCCAGCCGATCTCACCGTGTCTGCAGCGTTGCCAAAGCAGGGTGAGTAGCCTACTATAGCCCCTTGCTTCGCGCCTCGCATACTCGGCAACCTCGGCTGGTGAAGAAATTCGGGCTAAGTCGATCAATAAGCAAAAAATTGCCTATAGAAATGTTCCTCAATGGTATTTTTCTGCCTCAACCTCCACAAAGCAGGCCATTATTTCTATAAATAAACAAATATTTTCAAGTTATTAGTCATGACACCACGAACCGAAGGATTAATGGTCTTTTTATTGCACCTCTTCGCGGCAATCCCGAAGTTGCATCAAATCCTAACTACAAACAAAAGGAGATAAGTATGAAACGTGGATCTTATTTGCGAGGTTTAAGCATTGCTGTCGCTGCTGCAGGTATTCTTTTTGCCAGTTCTGCCCAGGCACTGGAAGAGCGTAATTACCTGCTAGCCACAGCAAGTACCGGCGGTACGTATTATCCCGTTGGTGTGGCAATATCTACTCTGACAAAAGTCAAACTCCAACCAAAGATGAAAATTGGCATGTCTGCCATAAATTCAGCGGGCTCCGGAGAAAATGTCAAACTTCTCCGGGAAAATGAGGCACAGTTTGCAATTCTACAGGGACTTTTCGGATACTATGCCTGGAACGGCAAAGGTCCCCTGGCCCAGGAAGGTCCGCAAAAGGAACTGCGCGCCGTCACCATGCTGTGGCAGAATGTCGAGCAGTTCACCGCTCTTTCCGACAAGGTACAAACTGGAACACTTGCTGATATGGAGCTCTTTAAAGGTGACCGGGTTGCCCTTGGCAAAAAGAACTCAGGCACCATCGGCTCCAATAAAACCCTGCTTGGCAATATGGGCATTGACATTGAAAAGGATTATGATCTCGTCTATGTCGGCTATGGCCCCAGCGCCGACGCCCTCCAGAACGGCCAAATATCGGCCATGAGTACTCCCGCCGGTGTTCCCACGGGAGCTGTTACCAGAGCCATGGCAGCCATGGGTGATAAAATCCAGATTCTGGACGTAACCGATGAACAGATGAAAAAGGCCGATGGCGGACTCAACCTTTGGACCCGCTATGTCATCCCTGCCGGCACCTATCCTAATCAGGAAAAAGATATCAACACCATTGCGCAACCCAACTTTCTGGCAGCGCGTGCTGATCTGGATGAAGAAGCCGTCTATCTGATCACTAAAACAATCTATGAAAACCTGCCGTTTCTCAATGCCATCCACAAAGCAACCAAGGTCATGGATGTTCAAAAGGCTCTTGCCGGCCTTCCCATGCCGCTCCATCCTGGCGCATTGAAATATTATCAGGAAGTCGGCTTGACCATTCCTGAGCATCTCATTGCCAAATAGTCACAAATAATCAACAAACGATGCATTAATTGAGGAGATCTCCAAACCGGAGATCTCCTCGGGTAAGGACTCACCCTCCTCATCCGCCCAAGAGCCGATCTCAAGGAGAACTCTATTGCAACAGGAAAAAAAAGAACTGGTAGCGAAGCAGACCATCACCGATAAGACCGTTTTCTTCCTGGGAATAGGCGTCTCTTTGCTGCACATCTATTTTAATACCATTGCCGTTCTGCCTGGGCTCTGGCAAAACTCCCTGCATTACTCGGGTTTTGCCCTACTTTGTGCGTTGCTCTATCCATTCAGGAAAAGTCAAATTGACAGCCGTTCCTCGTTCCAACTCAGTATTGATATAGTTCTAGGCTTACTTGCTGCCATATCAGCCATATATATGATCTCCATGGAGGATGCCATCTATGCCCGGGGTGTACGCCTCAGCAGCGCTGAATGGCTTGCCGGGACGATTCTGATACTCTCGGCCATAGAATTCACCCGTCGAACCACCGGTTGGATAATCCCCATCCTCATTATCCTCGCTCTGACTTACGTTGGCTGGTGGGGCGGCATGCTCAGTGGAGTTTTTAA
The DNA here is from genome assembly GCA_030065655.1 of Desulfocapsaceae bacterium. Classification (GTDB taxonomy): domain Bacteria; phylum Desulfobacterota; class Desulfobulbia; order Desulfobulbales; family Desulfocapsaceae; genus Desulfopila_A. The sequence goes on from JASJDT010000127.1 coordinate 11,223, forward strand.
ATTCAGCGGTCTTTCCGCAGAAACCATCCTCTTCCGTTCCGTCTATGGCGACGACGGTATTTTTGGGACGATCGCCAGGATTTCTTCGTCCTTTGTCTTCATGTTCATTCTATTCGGCGCCTTCCTGCTGCGCTCCGGCGCCGGCGACTTCGTAATCAATCTGGCCCGTGCCGTTGCCGGTAAAACCATCGGCGGTCCAGGCCTGGTTGCCGTTTTCGCTTCCGGACTCACCGGCACCATTTCCGGATCGGCCGTCGCCAACACCGCCTCCACGGGCGTCATAACCGTTCCTTTAATGAAAAAGGCAGGTTTTAATCCTAAGTTCGCTGCCGGTGTGGAAGCCTCCGCTTCCACGGGCGGCCAGTTGATGCCGCCTATCATGGGTGCAGGAGCTTTCGTGATGGCAAGCTACACCCAGATATCCTACACCACGATCGTACTCTATGCTGCCCTACCGGCTATTCTCTACTTTGCCACCGTCGCTTTTTTCGTCCGGGTTGAAGCCAAACGCTCCATGGTTCACAAAATAGATGATGATCAGCTCAACGCCCTTGAGGTCATTAAAGAGGGGGGCTTGCCCTTTCTGCTGCCCGTGGCCACCCTGATCGGCCTGCTTATTTATGGTTTTACCCCGACCTATGCTGCCGGCATATCCATAGTTGCCGTAGTGGTATCCTCATGGATTACCCCTAATAAGATGGGTCCGATGGCAATTCTGGATGCGCTGGCGCTGGGGGCAAGGAACATGGTGATGACTGCGATTCTCCTCTGCAGCGTTGGGTTGATTGTTAATGTCATCGCCACCGCCGGCATAGGAAATACTTTCTCTTTGATGATTACCAACTGGGCCGGCTCGAGCCTGCTATTGGCCATGCTGCTCATCGCCCTGGCCTCTTTGGTCCTTGGCATGGGGCTGCCGGTGACCGCCGCTTATATCGTTCTCGGCACCCTCTCAGCACCCGCTCTCTACAATCTTATCGCCGACAACCAGCTGATCACCATTATAGCCAAGGGTATGTTGACAGAGGAGGCTAAAGCCGTATTCATGCTCGCCGTTCCAGATAAGATGGACATGCTCGGGCAGGCCATGTCCACCGAACAGGCGCGTGGTTTACTGGCAGCTGTCCCCACTGAGTTGGCTAACACCCTGCGCGAGCTTGCCATAAGTCCTGAGAAATCGACCTTTGCTCTGCTTTCCGCTCATATGATAATCTTCTGGCTCAGTCAGGACAGCAACGTCACCCCGCCGGTATGTCTCACCGCCTTTACCGCTGCAGCCATTGCCAAAACACCGCCAATGTCAACCGGGCTGCAGTCATGGAAAATTGCCAAGGGACTCTATATAGTCCCGTTACTCTTTGCCTATACCCCTTTGATCGGCGGAAGCTGGTTGGAAATATTAGAGATATTTTTCTTTGCTCTTGTCGGCCTGTATGCCTTCTCGGGAGCATTTCAGGGATACCTGGAAAATCGTCTCAGCTGGCCAATGCGGATTATCACCATCGGTCTGGCTGCCGCAATGCTCTGGCCAGCACCCACCTACATTCACGTAGGCGGAGCTGTACTTTTTGGCATTTTGTTGTTCTTCAATGTGAAACAGAAATCTGAGACAAAAAAGGTATGACACCTGAACCGATGGAGATCTCAAGATAAAAGATACTCATCAATTCTAAACAGCAACGAAAGAGTTCTGTTCACTTCAACGAGGTGCATTTGCATCTTTCCCTACCCATACATTCATGATATTTAAAAAGTAAGAGTGTACCCACGAAGAGGACTTTAATGGCCAAGCAGAAACTAAAAGAGCTGGTTATCAACGGTGACTGGTGTAAGGGCTGCGGCA
>JASJDT010000128.1 GCA_030065655.1 Desulfocapsaceae bacterium
TCTTCGTAATGCTCAAAATTTTATCCTCGGAATATCAATTATATGCCTGTGGTAAATTTTTTTGCATGCCTCGATCTCAACCCAAATTGCTAGTTTTTGGACGGAAACTAGATTAGCCTTTTTTCAAAGGATGTTTTAGGGATGTGATGGCCGGGCAGCCAATGCAGCTGCCCGGCCCGGTTTTGTTACATCTCTTTAATAACCTTATTGAGCGTTTGGGAGGATTTCTGCAGTTTCTGCAGGGCCTCGACGGTGCCGTCGATGGAGAAGTTCACCGACTGTGCCGCTTTCTTGTTGGCTTCTGAAGAGGATACGACGCTGCTGATTCGATCTTTGACCTCCAAACCGTTTTCGTTAAGACTGTCGGTTTTGACATTGAGATCTTTGACGGAACCGGAGATGGTAACAATACCCTCGGAAATCTTGTCCATTGATTCAAGTGCACTGTTGATGACCTCACTGCCGTCACCCAGCATCTTCATACCGTCTTTCATGACGCCGATGGTGTCGCGAGATTCCTCTTCGACTTTCTTGACGATATTGGCAATGTCCACTGCCGATTTGGAGCTGTTTTCGGCAAGCTTGCGAATTTCATCGGCCACCACGGCAAACCCTCGACCTGCATCTCCGGCCCGGGCTGCTTCAATAGCGGCGTTGAAGGCCAATAAATTGGTCTGTGAGGCGATATCCTTAATGATATCAACGAAACTGCCGATTTTTTCAAGCTGGCTGACCAGGTTGGCGACCATCTCATTGGTGCCCTGCATGGACTCATTAATAGCCTCCATTTTTTTGCCGGCATCGGTGCTGGCCTTCTTACCCTGCTCGGCATCGGCTGCAACTCTGGTGGTGAGATCTTCTGATTCGCTGGTAACCGTGGTCATTTCCTTGAGGAAGCTTACCATCTTCTCAATGGTCTGGGCAGACTCGTCAAGCAGGTTCACCTCTTTGTCTATCGTCTCGTTCATTGACTCAACCAGGGTGGTCGCCTCTTTCATCTGATCCATGGAGGCGGTGACCAACTGGTTGACCTCTTCGCCTGAATCATTGATAAGTTGCTCGACTCTTGCTTCAGCCGTTACATCAACCATATATTCCAGACCACCCTTGATATTGCCTTTGGCATCCTTTATGGCAACGCTGGTTACCTTTACAGGGATTGCCTGTCCCTGAATATTGGCGGTGGTGTGTTCATCGATGGAGCTGTCGCTCTTCATGGCTTGTTGAATGGCGCACTGATTGGTCTTGCAAATCTCCTTGCCGAAGAGCTCATAACATTTTTTGCCTATTGCTTCATCGACGGTGGTTCCGGCCATGGCCGCCCCGGCCGGATTGATATAGGTAATATTGAAGTCGGTATCCACCGAGTGGATCGGATTGGGGATGGCATTGAGATTGTTGATTTTCTCATCTGCCTCCTGTTTCTGCTTGGTTTCTTCTGTGATATCGAGGACGTATTCGAGCACGCCCTTGATGTTCCCCTTGGCATCTTTGATGGGTGAGCCGGTATATTTAATCGGAACAATGACGCCTTCTGCCGGTCTGGCGATGGTGGTTTCCGTGATCACTGAGTCAGTCTTCATGGCCCTGGCACAGGCACATTTTTCCGTTTGACAATGCGGTGTTTTGAAGAGGTCGTAACACTTTTTACCGAGAACCTCATCGGGTGTTGATCCCACCACGGAGGCTCCAGCCGGATTGATGTAGGTAATATTGAAGTCGGTATCCATGGCCACAATGGGCGTAGGAATAGTGTTAAGATTGTTGATTTTCTCATCTGCAGTTTGTTTCTGTTTCGCCTCTTCGGTGACGTCGAGAACGTATTCAAGCACACCCTTGATGTTGCCTTTGGCGTCTTTGATGGGAGAGCCAGTGTATTTGATTGGAATGATAACACCTTCTGCGGGTCTGGCGATGGTATGCTCGGTAACCACAGAATCGGTCTTCATGGCCCTGGCACAGGCGCATTTATCGGTCTGGCAATGAGGTGTTTTAAAGAGGTCATAACACTTCTTACCCAGCACTTCATCCGGGGTAGAGCCCACCACGGAGGCGCCAGCCGGATTGATGTAGGTAATATTGAATTCGGTATCCATGGCCACGATGGGAGTGGGGATGGTGTTAAGGTTATTGACTTTTTCGTCTGCGGTTTGTTTTTGCTTGGTTTCTTCGGTGACGTCGAGAACATATTCCAGCACACCCTTGATGTTGCCCTTGGCATCCTTGATGGGTGAGCCGGTATACTTGATCGGAATGATAACACCTTCTGCAGGTCTGGCGATGGTATGCTCCGTCACCACCGAGTCAGTCTTCATGGCCCTGGCACAGGCACATTTTTCTGTTTGACAATGAGGAGTTTTAAAGAGATCGTAGCATTTCTTACCCAGCACCTCATCGGGAGTTGAACCTACCACAGAGGCTCCGGCGGGATTGATGAAGGTGATGTTGAATTCGGTATCCATGGCCACGATGGGCGTAGGAATAGTATTGAGATTGTTGATCTTTTCGTCTGCAGTTTGTTTCTGCTTGGTTTCTTCAGTTACGTCGAGAACATATTCGAGCACGCCCTTGATGTTGCCCTTGGCATCCTTGATAGGTGAGCCGGTATACTTGATGGGGATAATCACGCCTTCCGCCGGTCTGGCAATGGTATGCTCCGTCACCACCGAGTCAGTCTTCATGGCGCGGGCACAGGCACATTTTTCTGTTTGACAATGGGGAGTCTTGAAGAGATCGTAGCATTTTTTGCCCAGCACCTCATCGGGAGTTGAGCCTACTACGGAAGCACCGGCCGGATTGATATAGGTGATCGTGAACTCCGTATCCATGGCCACGATGGGCGTAGGAATAGTGTTGAGATTGTTGATCTTTTCATCAGCCACTTGCTTTTGCTGAGTTTCTTCGGTGACATCAAGTATATATTCCACCGCACCCTTGATATTGCCCTTGTCGTCTTTCAGTGGTGCTCCGGTATATTTGATCGGCACGATCACCCCGTCCTGAGGCCTGGCAATGGTCTGTGCAGTGACCACGGAGTCGGTTTTCATGGCCTTGGCACAGGCGCATTTGTCGGTTTTGCAGTGCGGTGTCTTAAAAAGGTCGTAACATTTCTTTCCCAGAACCTCGTCAGGGGTTAAGCCGGCGACACTGGCACCCGCGGGGTTCATGAAGGTCACGGTGAAATTCTTATCGATTTCCATGATCGGGGTGGGAATGACGTTCATATCCGTCAGAACCTGGCGAAGATCAGATTCAGTTTCTTTGAGTTTAGTAATATCGTTGAGACTGACATAGGTTCCGTCCTGTCCACCATTGATCGGCACCGCCTTGGTGGCATAAAAAGTTGGTCCTGCCTTACCGTTTTGCACCATTACTTCAGCTTCAGCCGGTTTTTTGATCCGGGCGGCTTTGGCCACAGGACAATCCTTGGTGCCGCAGAACTGAGTAGGGCAGGCCTCTTCGCAGGTCATCTTGTTGATCACACTGGCTGATTTGAGGTTGAAAGTCTTCAGGAAGGAATCATTGGCCCAGGTGATGATTCTTTCATTGTTGACGATAAAGCTTGGCTGCATGACCAGGCTTAGGCATGAGGTGTCCATTTGTTTGCTGTTTGCTGTTGTTTTTGCTTGCATTATTCCTTCCCCTTAACTGTTTATGGTTGCAGAATTATCTTCAATTGCATTCTTTTGCGGTTTCTGTTGCGTCTTGTCTTCAATATTTCTAAACTCGAGGTGGTTGCGAACGAGGTTATGGAGATTGACCACCAGAACGTGCTCTTTCATGCCATCATCCTTTTCATATTCAATCAAACGATCGAGCGTGTCCTTTTTATGGGCCAGCTTGGGATTGAGCGATGGCGTAGAATGATAGTCTTCCTGCTTGTAAATGGTGACGATCTGATCTACCTCGAGAGCGATCACGCGTGATTGCCCCCGGCAGATGATAAGTTTGCTCGCCGTGCTGGTTGACTCCGGATAGCCATAAAACGAACGCATATCGATTACCGGGACGATATTGCCGCGCAGATTAATGACAGCGGTGGAGTAACCACTGGCCCTGGGTATCTGCATAATGTCTTCGCTTTCGATTATTTCCTGGATATCCTTGAGTTCTATGGCGAAATTTTTCTCGATTGCAACAATGAGATAACAGTTTTCAGTGATAAGATGGTGGGAACGGGTGACCTGCTGCTGGACATCTGTTGTTTCACCGTTCTGGTTTTTAATGCGGGAGAGCGACTTGATGTCATCGATCTGATTGCAGACCAGATTGGACATGTCGAGCAGGAGAATATTGCTGCCGTCCTCCTGGGCGTAAATCCCCTGAAGGTTTTCACTACCGCTGGAAGGTACCGGGAGAATATCATTGTCAGCGATGGTGAGAATGGTTTGAATTTCATCAACCATCATGCCAAAGGAACAGTCATCAGAGGATAGAATTAGTACCCGGTTTTCTGACTCTTCCGAACGTTCCATTTCCTGTTCAGCCAGCAGAAACCTGCCGTCCATAACCGGTACGGTATTGCCCCGCAGCTGGATGGCTCCTTCTACATGCCCACTTTTAAAAGTTTCATCGATCTCGGAGAAAAAAGCGATTTCCCTGGAGTAATGCACCGGTACACCATAGAGCTGATCCAAACACTTGAAGACAACCCAGCGGGAATACGTCGTCTGGGTCGTCGGTTCAGTCTGTTCAAGCGTTTTGGTAGCCTGCTCAAGCATTTCCCGAGACTGATCACGGAAAAGATGGCTGAGATCGAGCAATTCTGCAGTACGATTTGACCGTTCTCTTTTGATTAAAGCCGAGATAATCCGGTCATCGTCCTGTAACAATTTGTTGATGGGGAGGATAGACTCTGCATCGGCCTTGAACACCTCTTTGATATCATCGAAAAGGAGGCCGAATCGCTGATTGTGAAGATTTACCACCGCTACTTTGGCTTTGCTGTCGTAGTCCTGATGCTCCAGCCCCAACCTTTTTTTCAAATTGATCACCGGAATGATATCGCCGCGAAGCGGCATGATACCTTCAAGATAATCGATACTGGCGGGAAGCTTTTGGATAGAAGTGTTAAATGGTGTAGCCTCAGTAACCATTTCCGCGTTCAGGGCAATCTCCAGACCTTTTTTCTCATCGAGCATGAAGGAGGCAAATAGCTGGTCATCCATAATAGTGTCCTTGAGGTGAGCTGTGGGCAATCGCCGGGATTGGTTGTTGAGCATTCATGCGGCTGATAACCTCACCAAGTTTATCCATGTTCTGGTTCAGTGTGGTGGTATAGCGCGGCATGAGCAGGTGGTATTGATTGGACTGCGTAAGTTCATCTCTGCCGACGATGAGGATAATTCGGAAGTTGTCGATAAAGCCTTTGAGGCTAAGCAGATCAGCCAGGTCAGCTTCGTCGGCGGCATATAGGAGCAAAATATCACCGCTGCGCAGATCCATAGAGGTGGGTGTCTGCAGCTTTGAGCCTCCGGGAAGGATTGACATACCAGTTAAAACGGGCACCTGGTTGAGTAAGGCAAGGCATTTCCTGGTGCAAGTTTCATAACTGCATCCCTTACGACATTTGTTGGCAGAGGCGGCATAGAAAAATATATTCATTACATTTATCCGAGAAATTACATGCTACCAGTTGTGGTGGTCCTATCTGTACACGAGTGCTCTTTAAGCATGTCATGTGCCAAAAGTGATAATAATTGTTGAATTCTCGTAATTTAATGAAAATACTAATACTTAGTCGTCTGTTCTGGGGAGGGATTGTTGGCTAGAGTGGTTCTAGAACTGTTCACAAAAGTTATTACTGTCCTCTTTAGTTAACAGTCCGTAAGAATGCGGTGTTCACTAAAATTAACAGCAGGGGATTAATGATGATTGCATGGCAAAAGCGAGGAGGGAGAGACTGATAATCTTATCGATGTTTTAATTTCTAGTGTTTACCGCCTTAAGAATCATTCTGAATGTCGTCGAAGTTGATTTCGTACTTGTTGATGAGTTGGTAGAGCCTGGTCCGGGAAATGCTGGAAATTCTACATGCCTTGCTGACATTGCCTTCGGCAAGTGCTTTCAGCTTTTCAATATAACTTCTCTCACACATCTCTTTGTATTTTCGCCAGGTAGGAAGCGAACTGGGAAATTCACGGGTATCTTTTTCTTGGTCGAAGTCGGCTCGGGCCTGCTTGATTCGTAGTTGCTCAGGCAGATGGATGGCAAAGCAGGTTGGCCCCAGAAAGGCACTGGTGAAAACCTGTTCGATGGCCTGGTGCAGTTCGCGGACATTTCCGGGCCAATCATGATTCATCAAAGCTTGAATGAAATCAGGAGAGACGCCCTTTGTTTCCAAACCATGCCTTTTGCAGAGGGAGGTAATAAAATGAATTGCCAATTCTTCAATATCGTCCAGACGCTCTCGGAGTGGTGGTAGTTCGATGATAAAAGCCTGCAAACGAAAGAGCAGGTCCTCACGGAAAGTGCCATGTCGCACGCACTCCTCCAGGTTGCGGTTGGTGGCGGCAACCAGGCGAAAGTTACTGTAAAGCGATTTTGGCGAGCCAACCGGTCGATATTCGTGTTCCTGGAGCAGGCGCAGGAAGGTTTTTTGAATGGTCAAGGGTAGTTCGCCAACTTCATCGAGAAAAAGAGTGCCACCGTCGGCATGTTTGACCAGACCGTCTCGGGCTCGATCGGCGCCGGTAAACGCACCTTTGACATGGCCGAACAGGGTGGCTTCAATCAACGTTTCGGGAAGAGCTGCACAGTCAACCACGACAAAATTGTTATCAGCCCGACGACTGTTTTCATGGATCGCTCGGGCAAAAAGTTCTTTACCGGTGCCTGTGGCACCCGTTACCAGCACGGAAACATCTGAAGCGGCAGCCCGGGCCACCTGATCCAGACATTTCTTCAACTGGATGCTGTTGCCGATAATCCGTTCACGTTTGAGGGAAACGGGTACCTCATTGACCTTCATTTTTTCCTTACGAAACTGCAGCGCCCTGGTCAGATGCAGGGAAAGTTCCCGAATGACATGGGGTTTTTCAATATAGCTCCAGGCCCCGCTGATAACTGCTTTTTCGGCGCCATCGGCCTCGCCGTGACCGGTGATAATTATTATCTCAGGAGAAGAAGGCGCCTTCTTGAATTGATCCAGATATTCAAGGCCATTGCCATCGGGAAGCTGGACGTCAAGGAGTACCACATCGTATGGTGAGGTGTTGACTGCGCTCACACCATCGGTAAGGTTATGTACAGCATCGGCATCGTGACCTACTGACTGCATCTGTTCAGTCAACATGGTCGTTAGTGTATGGTCATCGTCAACTATGAGAATGTATGCCATGGTCGAGCACTTTGCGTATGGTTTTGGCTAGTTCTGTCTTTTCAATGGGCTTGAAAAGAAAGCTGCTCAGGCCGATGTAAGCAGCTTTTTCCTCATCGATGGACTCGCTGTAGCCGGTCATTAAAATTACGGGGATTTCGGGACGAAGTGAAAGCGCTTCTCTCGCCAGTTCCGTCCCGGTCATGTTCGGCATAGTCATATCAGTGAGTATGACATCAAAATCCTGGGGACGCTGACGATAATTGGCCACAGCAGCAAGGCTGTCGGTGTACATCTCCACGGTATACCCCAATCCGTTCAACATGGCTTTGATCATGCTGGATAATGCCTTTTCGTCATCGACAACCATGATTTTTTCGTTCCCTCGAGGAGGAGTTTCGCCACTCTTATTTTTGTCTTTAACCTTTTCGATGATGCTCGGAAAGAGAAGGTGAAAGGTCGTTCCCTCCTGTGGTGCGCTTTCTATAGCGATTACTCCCCCGTGTCCTTCAACAATGCCATGGACAACGGCCAGCCCCAGCCCGGTACCTTGGTTCTTTGGCTTTGTGGTGAAGAAAGGATCGAAGACCTTTGCCTGCATTTCTTCGCTCATGCCGATGCCGGTGTCACCAATTGACAGATGGATGTATTTCCCCTGGGTGAGTTTGGTATTTTGCTGTAAGAATTGTGATCCCCCAACCGTGTAATTCTTGAGGGTAATGGTAATAGAGCCGTAGGTATCACCGATGGCCTGTTTGGCGTTGGCACAGAGATTCATGATTACCTGGTGAATCTGAGTCGGATCGGCAAGGATAGCTGCACTGCTATTATCTATCTTCTGGCGGATTTCGATAGTCGCTGGGAAAGAAGAGCGAAGTAGCTTGACAATCTCTTTTAGGAGGATCTGTATTTTTGTCGGATAGAGCGCACCCACCTTATCCTGACGGCTGAAGGTAAGTATCTGTTTGACCAGATCCGCGGCCCGGTCACCGGCAAGGATAACTTCTTCTATGTCGGCGTTTGCTTCATCACTGTCGGTTATTCTGCCTTTTGCTAACTGGGCATAACCTATCATAGCTGCCAGGATATTGTTGAAATCATGAGCGATCCCTCCAGCCAGGGTGCCGATGGCCTCCATCTTCATCGTCTGCTGCAGTTGTTGCTGCAATAGTATTTCTTTGCTGATATCCCGCTTGACGGCAATGCAGTTGGTGATGCTGCCGTCTTCTTCGGTGATGGGTGAGATGGTGACATCTTCCTCAAATGTGGTGCCATCTTTTCTCCTGCCGGTCAGCCGCCCCTGCCAGGACTCACCCTTCCACAGCTTACCGGCAATAGCCTGAAAACTCGATTCGATCTGATCCACTTCATGGAGAAAATCTAAACTTTTACCGGTTACATCCTCCCGGGAAAATCCGGTTATTTTGCTGCAGAAGGGGTTGATATATTGGATGTTACCGTAGTGGTCGGTGATGATGATTGAGTCTGAAGTTTGTTCAACGGCGGCGGAAAGAATATTGCGCACCTCTTCATCCCTGATCAGCTGGCTGATATCTCTTGCTGTATGCACCAGATATTGCAACTCACCCTGATCGTTAAGAATGGGCGAGGAGCTTACCGCAAAGGTTTTGTTGATACGCTCATTATAGACAATTTCTGTACCTGGGGAAGTCCCGCGTTCCGGTTGCCAGACGGGACAGCGCTCACAGGGTTCGTCTCCACCGAAGAAAACTTGGTAACAGTATTGACCAAGCAGCTCTCCTTCAGAAAGTCCGAAGACTGTATAGGTGGCTCTGTTGGCTTTGACAACTTTGAGATCGGGTGAGAGGATGGTGATGATATCACCAATGGCATTGAATGTTTTCTCCCAGTTGCTATCTTTCTCAAACTCTCTTGGTATTTCAGGTTTTTGTCCAGGTTCCCCAAGGGTACCGGTGTAGGAAGTAATGATTTTGGTTACATTTCCGTTCTCATCTAGCTCGGGGTAGCCGGTCACTCTTACCCAGCATGGGTTTTCGCCTTTCTTTCGAGTGATAGCAAGATCAGTAGCAGGTAAAGGTTTTTTACTGGCTGCGATATGTTGAACCGGCAACTCTCCGTCGGCCAGCTTCTGCTGATCTTTGTTGTAGAAAAGCAGATTCAATTCGGAAAGTGTTTTACCGACAATCTCTTCAGCCTTACCATCAAAAAAAGACGATGTATCCCCATGACAGGCGGCGATGGTGGCATCGGGGTGATGAGAAATAAGCAGGTTAAAGGTCATTGAGGAATACTATTTTAATCAAGAGTTTTGCAAGTCATTATAATGTCTCTACCTAACGCACAAAAGTGCTTTTAAGAGGTGGCCTAGTTATTTTTTCAGAATATCAGGTAAACGAAAACTCCTTTAAAAGCTGTCCCATTTCCCCTTGCCAATGGCACAGATGAACAATAGCTATTGAAATATATCGAATCGAAGACCTGTTTTCTTTAACGAAAGATGCAAGATCCTCGGTTCTTACAAGCTTATTGAGGGGAACTGCTTGATTGTATCTTTATAAGTATATGGTGTTAGGATTGTGGATAATCCTTTAGATAAGATCACTCGAGGTGCAGAGGTATGTAACTCAGCATACCTCAAGTATTCTGAAATGTGGGGATTACAATTTCTTGATCATTTCCAGTGACCATTTCTTGAAAATCACCCTGTCGCTGTCATCCAACTGTGAAGCTATGGCGACCGTCAGGTCGGGTAATTCATTTTTATATATTTTTTGAGGACTGGATTCGAAACCTTCAAATGCCTCATCGAGAACCAAATCAGCGGCAGGACCAAGATAATCAGTTACCTTCTCCGTCAGTGATTCCATGAATTTGGCTGCCTGCTCTCCAGCCAATACACAATCCATGAGTTCCACCTTCTTGGCTAAACCGAGGTTGTTAAGTTTGGCAATATAAGCCAAAGCCAGGAGATCTGTTATCCCGGTTTTCTTGATTATTGATTTGATGGTTGTTTTGCCATCCATAGCCAGGGCCACTTTTAGCTCATCTGGCTTAAAACTTTGAGATCCAATAAAATTGTCGGCGGAGATTTTATACGTATGGTTTGTCGGTGGAATGGCTGTCTGGATTTCAAGTGTTTTTTCATCCACCTTTTTTAAGTATTGAAGATATTTTTCGATTTCTACTCCTAGAGAGGGATTGGCTGGGCCTATTGACTCTTCTGAGAAGTCATGGGTAAAAAAGAGCCAGAGCGCCAGTTCTTTTAATGCCTGGGCACCGTGTAGCGGCTCCATTTGGATTGAGACGGGTTGTCCCTGCTTTATTGCTATAACAGCGGTTTTACCGTGCTCGTGGCTTAGCTTTAACCAGCCTTCTTTGCCCTGCTCAAGTAACGGGTTCAAAATAGAATAGAGCGACTTAAGCATGCAGTTGTTCTCCCCCGGTTGATAACCGAATCTCTACTTATTTTTTCTTCTTGATCATCTGGATCAATTTCACAACGCTTACCCTCATCCTGTTAAAAGAGTCACACAGTGCCCCTATTTCATCATTGGAAGTATTTTCAATTGTTTTATCAAGATCTTTTCCTCTACTCATTCTTTCGGTAAGAGTTGTCAGGTTAACAATCGGCTTAACAACGATCCTATTTAAAAAGAACGAGATTGAAAGCATTATCACCGCTATTGCCGCAAATCCAGCCATTATTGTCTTGAGAGCAATGGTCTTTAATTCATCAAGAGCAGTCTCAATCGGTACATAGGTAATCAGGGCTGCCACTACATCATTAACCTGCCAGCCGTATCCTCCATTACCGGTGTACATGACCCTTTGTTCTTTGGGTGCATCTTCCTTACGTCCATGGCATTTCATACATCCCTTTTTGTTGACGACCGGTCTGGCCACATAAAAGACTTGTTTATCGCTCTGAGACAGGGTCCCCTTCTTCACCAAGACGTTTCTGTTGCTCCGAAAGTAATTTATTATTTCTGTTTCCTGTGGGTTTGATTTATTTTGAGGAAGGATTGGATTGATTGTTGCTTGTTTGAAGGAATACCCTTTTTGGCTTTCAGCAAAAATGTCGGCGATGGATCGGACCACAAAAAAACCGGCCATCAGTTCCGGGTAAAAACTATCCTTTCCTGCCATCTTTACAGCGAGTGGACGCATTGTCTGTTTAGTGTACTCCCGTGAGGCCATGGCAAAGGAGGAGATGAGTTCTGCTTTTTTTTGAGCTTCGCTGAAAACCCTGTTTCTTGCCTCGTAGTAGTTAAAAGCAGCGACAAGTATTGATGTAACGACTCCTATTACAAGCAACACCAGATTAATTTTGACCCGAATGGACATAAATCTCTCCTGTTGAAGGAATAAGTTAGTTAATTATCACATTGTAGGAGATGCTATCAGAATATTTTTTTAGAGTCAAAAAAATAACGAAAAAACAAAGACTAATGCCACATTGTGGTATTTAAGGGTTGGCTCTTGATTTTTGTTAAAGAAAGCACCAGAGATCTATTGCTATGATTACCTGTTTTCGTTAACAAAAGACGCAAGAATCTGGGCAGCTTTTGTAGCCCCGCTGAGATTGAGGTGGTTTTTCATTGGTCCAGTGAGGTGCGGCAGATCGTTGACAGCTTTATGCAATTTCTCTTCTCCGCATTTTTCTTCTGCCACTGTCAGATTGAGGTCGACTGTCTGCTGCAGCTTGGCCAAGTGCAGCTGCTGCTCACTATCCTGCATATTGCGAAGGAGTACTAGAGCGGGGAGGTTGAGGCTGAGGACGTCCATCAGACTGTTGTAGCCACCATAAACGATGGCACAGCGAGACCCGAGCAGAGAATCGAGATAGCGCTGGCTTGGTGGTTCGATCCGGCAGCCGGGAAGCCTGGAAAAAAGCTGGTAGAATCTTGCTGATGAAGAATGATTGCGATCAAGATAGAGATGCCAGGTGTGATTATCTCCAGATCCTGCAAGAACATTATAAAGTCGCTGGAGAAAGACGGGAGTATCTTCCCCAAGCCAGGGGATGGCAATTGTCCCGGTGATCTCTTTCTGCCCGGCAGCAGGCAGATGTTCCTGGCGTTCGCGCAGGCCTGAAACATAGCCGCATTCCTGAGGGGTGGTGCCAAATTGGTTATGTAAATCAGTCAGTTGTGCCTTGCCAAGCACGTTGGAATCGCCATACCAGAGCAGAGAAGAATAATAGTCCTGGAAGGTGGATGTTGCCAGGTCGGAGCCGACCTGCTTTACTTGGCCAACTACACCCCGGATGCCCAGCACCCAATGAATGTCATACTCCACTCCGGCCTGCAGGGCTGGCAAAAGTTCCCGATGTTTACCCTGGGGAGAGTGGTCGGCAAGTACCACCCGGGGGCGGTATGTGGAGACAATTTGGCGGATTTGTTGGCTTCGCAGTCTGCCAAGCTCAGCATCCTCGAAATTACTTTTTCCCGGTGCGCCGCTGGATTTCCCGTTTTTGATAATGGTTGCATAAGAGGGCAGCTTCAACCAGTCGAGCGGTGCATTACCAATGAGTTCCTGGGTTATATCTGCACCGGTGACCAAAAGCACTCGCAGTGCAGGAAATAGCCTCCTAAGGGCCATGCCAATGGCGGTAGTGCGGCTAACGTGGCCGAGCCCTCTACCGTCATGGGCATATAAGAGGATGTCGAGTCTGGGAATGTCTGTCATAGAGGAAGAGCAGGATGTATTATCCACCTTTAAAAGAATGGTGTGTCAGTGTATCCAGTGGAAAAATCTTGCGAAAATGGTCACGGTCGCTTAAGTGTTAAAACACTCTTCCCCGTGACTGTCAAGGGAGTTGCTGAATGCAGGCCTGCATTTTTTTTGGCATCGGGATTGTTTGGTGACCGTGAAGGCTGGTAACATTCGTCGATATGATTGTATGAAATTACTCTACTATATGCCCTTCAAACCACTTGGGCATGGTAATCCATCCGGAGATCTGGTCATCGGTACCGAGCTTTACGATTTTCTTCAGAAAAATGGAGCCGAGCT
>JASJDT010000129.1 GCA_030065655.1 Desulfocapsaceae bacterium
ATTTCGGAGTCTTCGCTTACCTGGTTGAGATCTAGGCGTGCGAAAAATTTTACCACAGGCGCCCTGAAAGAAGTGCCCTTGGGGTGCATATAATTGATATCTCGGAGTCTCACTCCGTTCGCTTACCGGAGGATAAAATTTTGAGCATAACGAAGATATCGGTCAAAAGGGCAGTTCTAGGATGGGAACTAGTTATTTTTTCTCTACGAGTTGAAGAAGAAGATCTCCACGCCGCGTATTACCCTGTCTTCCCTTACCCCGTA
This sequence comes from Desulfocapsaceae bacterium, assembly GCA_030065655.1. GTDB lineage: Bacteria > Desulfobacterota > Desulfobulbia > Desulfobulbales > Desulfocapsaceae > Desulfopila_A. Next base: position 264 of record JASJDT010000129.1, read on the forward strand.
ACCGCAACTTCTGGCCATATCTTGATCCGGGAGGAATTTTCACCTTAAGTACTTCCCTGCCGTTCTTGCCATAGGTTATCACTTCTGCCACCTTACCCTGTTTCAGCTCTTCTTCACTCAAAGGTGTCTGGTAGGTAATGTCGAGTTCCCCGGTGCTCTCTTTTTCCTCTTTTCTCTGCATGTTCAAAAGCCTGCCCACCGATGAGCCTAGCTTTTTCAGAACTGAACCTCGCTTTGACTCGATCTTGGTACGTCCTTTAAGAATTGCCGGGCCGGCAAGTGAGCCAAAAAGAAAAAGTCCACCGATCAAAAAACCACCCTTACCGCCGAAAAATGATTTTCTGAGAAAATGGGGGCTGGCTCTCAAACCCGAGCGCTGGAATTCTCGCAGGATGCCCTGAAACATCTGTTGAAAGCGGGGATCCCTAAATAAATCTTTGAGGATATCTTCCTGAGAGTAGGAGAAACCAGACTGATAACTCTCCTGGGTGCCGCCGCGATCCAAATGAATATTATATTCTTTACGTTTCACCGGATCAGTCAACACGCCATAGGCTTCGGCAATTTCCTTAAATCTCGCCTCCGCATCGGGATTCTCCGGATTACGGTCAGGATGATACTCCATGGCAAGCTTTCTATACTGTCTGCGTATCTCATCGTTGTCTGCATTTCGGCCAACGTTAAGAATCTCGTAATAATCTTTCATTTCACTTTCTCTGGCCCGAACCATTTCCGGTCATCACCCTTGCTATAGCAAACGCATTTGCAGCCATGTAGAAATATCATCGATCTGAGAGGCACAAACACCATGTTCCATGGGATAGGTACGATAGTTAACATCATAACTTTTTTCCTTAAGTTGCTCTACCGCTTTTCTGCCAAGTTTTTCAGGGACAACGGGATCATGAATTCCGTGGTGCACCTCGATTGGCAAATTTTGGTTGACTTGGCTCATCTCAATAACCTCACTGGTGGCAAAATAAGTTGACATGACAAGCAAACCGCACAGTGGCTTATCATGGCTGAGCGCAACATGATAGGCAACAGCACCACCCTGAGAAAACCCGGCAACAATAATTCTCGAACTGCTGATCCCCCGTTCCATTTGATTATCGATAAACATGTTGATTGCGTTGGCGGAAAGCAGCAACTGATGGGTATCTACACGCCGGTCGATCTCCATTTCGAGGATGTCATACCAGGCCGGCATGACAAATCCGCCATTCACCGTCACCGGGATAGAAGGTGCATGGGGGAAAATAAAACGGACGGCCATTTCATTCGGCAGATTCAGCTCCGGCACGATGGGGGCAAAATCGTTACCATCTGCTCCCAGACCATGCAGCCAGATAATTGCGGCATCAGGATTTTCACCTGTTTCCTGTTCAATTGCGGGAAGAAGTGACATACTGTTTCCTATTGATTCCTATTGGTGATGAAAAATCATATTTTCCGGATAAACACGTAAACCTGGTTGTCTCTATTTCTCTCCTGTTTAATCCTTTTAATCATTTTCATCCTTTTTCGAAATGGTATAGTAACAAATAGTCTTAGCCTCGATATTTCCTGAAAAAGTGAGTTTTTAAAGAATTTATATAGAGATTACGTATTGTTTATCAAGAAATTATAGAGTTTTTGCTGGGTGCAATTTGTATCTCGAAAAACTGCCAGCAATCTAACTCCTTTTTCACCCTACGGGCGCCCAGCGGAAGTGCCCTTGGGGTGCGTATCTGCTGAGCTCATCCTCCTCGTTATCAAGGGCTTGCGGTAGATTATTACAGCTACAACCTTGATGCCTCGATTATGAAATCAGCAGACGCGTGAAATATTGAGGTTTGTTGAACTAGACCATCCCTGGTGATTTTTATCAAAAAGCAACGGCATAGGATGCAGTTTATCGATACTCACAGTCATCTGGACACCCACCATTTTGCAGGTGACTTTAAAGAGGTACTCTCCCGTAGCCGACAAGCCGGAGTGATTGCCCAAATTCTTCCGGGAGTCTTTCAATCATGGTGGCCGAACTTGCTGGAGGTATGCCGCTCCGAAAAGGATCTCCATGCCGCCCCGGGACTGCACCCTCTCTATCTTGATCACCATTCTCCGCATCACCTTGAAGAACTGACACTGCTAGCCCAATCAGAAAGAATCGTGGCCATAGGAGAAATAGGCCTTGATTATTACCATAGAAATTCGCCTAAACAGGCCCAGGAAGATCTTTTTATTGCGCAATTACGTATTGCTGATGTACATGGTCTTCCTGTATTGCTGCATGTTCGCAAAGCCCACGATCAGGTTCAGGCTATTCTCAGACGTAAATACTTCAAACATGGTGGTATCGTCCACGCCTTCAGCGGCAGCAGGCAGCAGGCTGAGCATTATCTCAAACTTGGCTTTAAGATAGCCTTTGGCGGAACCATCACCTATGACCGGGCCACCAAGATACGAGAGGTGGCCAAGCATTTGCCCCTGGAGGCAATTGTTCTGGAAACAGATGCACCGGATATTCCTCCAGCCCATCATAATGGTGAACGCAATTCACCCGAATATCTGCCTTTGGTTCTTGACAGTCTCGCAGCCCTTCGGCCTGAGTCGAAAGCCCTTATTGCCGAGGCGACCACGGCTAATGCCATCTCCGTCTTTGGTCTTGATGATTTAATAGTTGGAACCTGAATTTCTCGAAACCCGGGCTAGCACTACTAAACATTAACGTGCTACCAAGTCACACTGTTTCTCCTTATTCCTGACAAAACATTTACCGTTGCTGTCCTGCTCAGAAAAAAAATGGTGGGTACATGGATAATTTTAAAAATAAGAACTATAATTATATTTTAAGGAGGCACTGCTAACGTGAATATATCGCGGTAGTATCATCCAGCACCTCCGTATCAAGGAGGTTAATATATGAAGACATCAAAACATCCTAACATTATTCCAGAGAAGGGAAGAAAGAGGGATCCCTACTTGGATAGGCGGTCCGGAGAAGACCGCCGGATGGTATATTCGCTTGATTATTTCCTGAAAGGTAATAATGATCGGCGCAGTGGTTTAGAAAGAAGAATGAACTATGAACGTCGAAGGGGCTGTATCCGGATCAACGAGTGGTCATCAGTTTGTCCCGACAATGACGAACTTAAAGAAGGAAAAACCTATTTTTTTGATTTACCGTAATTCATCTACCAGGACAAATTCGTTGACAAGCGAATCTGTTCGTTAAGCCAATCTGCCTGCAAAATACCAATTTTCTCAACCTTACCTGGTTTAGTGAAATCTACTTTTTATTGTAATCTAGCCTGTGAATCTTCAGTAAATGATTCGCAAACCAGAAAATAGAAGTTAAATAATTATAATTACTTCAATTTATAAGTTTATTCACCACTTATTTTTTCTTTCTACGCAACTACCTTGCCTGGCCCACTCAAGGTAATGGATCAAAGAGATATTCCAAGCCATTAACCTTAATCTCGTAGATAATTGCCAGCATTTTCCCTAGTCGACCTTTAGGAAAACCCTGTTGAGCAAACCAGACAACGTAGGGTTCTGGTAAATCAATCAGTTTTCTGCCTTGGTATTTACCAAAAGGCATACGATATGCGGCCAATTCCAGCAACTGCTCCTGCAACTCTGCCTCCGTCATCGTCGAAGCCGGTTTAATTGATATACCTGAGTTTTTGTTATCCTTACTGATCATCGTATCGCACTTTAAGGAGTTGGTTGGCAATATCTTTATCGTAGTGTTCAGGATCGAAAGGTGGTAGCTGCGCGAATCGATCAACGAAGTCCTTTTCCCTTGATCCATCAAGATATTCCAACAAAGAGGAGAATTCGAAGGCACCACCTATATCCTCAGGAGGACAGGCTCTCTCACCACCGATGACATAGGGATATTTCCTGGATTCGCTTGGTGGGAGAACTTTTTCAATAAGTATCACATGTTCCCAATTATCATCGAAATCATAGGTATAGATCACTCCTTGGAGAAATTCACGTTCCAGATCACTGAGACAAAAACGGGACTCGTCAAGCACTGGTGTGCCGGAGTAATCATCGGCCACCTGCGGCCCATAGATTTTTTTTCCTGCACGAAACTGGTGAAGGTGCTGATTCTCCCATCCCATGGTTACCTGGATTATAAGATGAAGATCTGCCAGCGATACTGCTCCAGGAACCTCTAGACGTCGCCAAATCGTTGGTTCCGTTGAGGCCAAGGAGATTTCCAGCTGATAGCTATGCCCCGTCCGTTCATCCGCTGATAATTTGAATATCTTTTCTTCGCTTGACCTGCTCCGTTTGGAAAAATCAACTTTGATCAATTTCCCTTTTCTGCTTGTCTCCCCACCACTCTGCTCTTTTTTTCCACAACAATCACGAAATAACTTACCGCTGTAACACGGACATTTCTTGTTTTTCTCAATAATGCTTGTCGGCACATCAAAGGGAGTGGCAGAAGAACGAGCAGCTTCTTTTCTTTTTTTCTCTTGCCTGGCACCATGAGACTGTATTGTCTCGATGGATTGTTCCAAGGCCTGCAGCATAAAGAGCTGAACCTGAATCACCCTGTTTGCAGAATTCCCTGAGATGTCGACCCCCATATCCTCGAGCTCTTCCGGAGGAAGATGAGTGAACATATCCACTGCGTCCTCCGGATAGACTATACCCTCAATAACCACCAGACTGTTCATCAGACGATCCTGCTCTTCCTCATCTAAATCCCGGTGTTCTTCCCAGCATTCGGGTCGAAGTGATAAAGCTTCCTCAAATCCGGAGGTCCACTCGAGAATACCTATAACGTCCTTTTCCCGGATCGTTTTCATATCAAAGGGCATGAATAAATTGTCATCCTGAAAGGCTGCTACATGCCTATTCAATACCGTGAAAAGAGTGCCCATTAGCTCACGTACCTGCTCATCAGATTCATATTCCGGCTTATCATCGCCAAAAACAACAGGTACCCACTCAGAAGGATCGATGACATCGGGAGTAATGGCGATACCGTAAAGATAACCCCGTAATTCATCATAGCTGAAGGTTTTTTCAGGAGATATGGCAATAGCCAGCAATTTCCTGAGATTCTTTTCATCCTTCTGAGTGATAAGAGTGCTCATAAATATGAATATCCCGAAGATGGAGCATGATGCAGAAATACAGAATCACTTTCGGCAGGCGGTACCATACTCATTTAATGCCTGAGCAGCAAGCACTACCCCTGCTGCTCAACATAAGGTAAGCATGGGGCTCGCTCCAGCAAACCAGGGTTTCATTTGCTCTTCGGTATTGAATTTCAAGCCAATAATTACTCTGTCCAGGAAGTCGGTCATGTGCTCTGAGATTACCAAAACACCAAAAGTACGATATTATTTCAATTCGATAGCGAAAAACGATAGAATATAAGTAAAGAATAAGAAAAAATTATTTCATGCTCTTGATAGACGCACCACTATAATCAACACAGGGGAGGGCGCGCCATGTCTGAGAAGAAAACAATTAAGGATGCCATCAAAAGGAAATTTCCCGTAATCAACATTGATGACACATTGCGCACGGCCATTGGTTTGATGACGAAGGCGAATGTCTCTGTTCTTGCGGTAAAAGTAAGGGAACAACTGGTTGGGCTGGTAACCGTCTCAGATGTCGTATTTAGCCTGGCAAACGGTAATGACATGGACACTACCCGTGTCTCAAGCTTTATGACTTCCTGCGAATTCGATACCCGCCAGGAAACAAGGAACCCCGGTATCCAACTCGATGAAAATGAAGACGCTATTTCCGCCATCAAAGTGATGTACGAGGCGGGCGTCAATCATATCATCATTTCAGGTAATCAAGGCGAGCCAATCGGCATCGTTTCCAGCCTGGAACTCATAAAGGTACTTTCAACCGAGGAAGCAATTGCCTGAAATTGCTGTTAGCAAAGGCCAAAGATAATAGGGTGCCTCATTTTGATCAACTCAAGTGACTTTCCCGTGAGTTATTTTGATTGCCCGCGACGCGGGCAATCTTTTTTCTCCTCTGCCAGGAAGATCCTTAATCACGTTTTTCCTCGACAATAATATCTAGCTTGGAGTTATCACCAGCTGAGGTTGCTAAGTCAAGTATGTGAGGTGCGAAGCAAGAGGCTATAGTCGCCTATGCATCTTGCTTTGGCAACTCTACAGACTCGGTGAGATCGGCTGGCCTTTAGTGAACATTGCGTCAAATTGATGAGGCAGATAATCTGAAGCCTAAAAGTCGAATCTCAACATTTTACTTGCAAATCAACACAACGTTCATGGGAATCCGGGCTAGCTGGCTTGCTTAGTCTTCTCGGCATTTCCTCCCTGTATGAAGTGCGACATTATGTCCATCGGCAACGGGAATACGATGGTAGAAGCATTTCCGGTGGACATATCCGAGAGGGTTGAGAGATAACGCAGTTGCATGGCACCGGTATTTTGAGACATGATTCGAGCTGCTTCCACCAGTTTTTCCGAGGCTTGCAATTCACCTTCCGCATGAATAATCTTGGCTCTTCTGGCTCGCTCTGCTTCCGCTTGTTGAGCAATGGCTCGAATCATGCTCTCATTGAGATCAACATGTTTTATCTCGACATTGGAAACCTTAATGCCCCAATCTTCTGTCTGCGCATCCAATATTTCCTGGATATCGGCATTAAGTTTGTCACGTTCGGAGAGCATTTCGTCAAGATCATGTTTTCCCAGTACCGAGCGAAGCGTAGTCTGTGCTAGCTGGGTGGTAGCTCCATGGTAGTTTTCGACACGAATAATGGCTCGCTCCGCATCGACGACGCGGTAATAAAGGACTGCATTGACGCTCACTGTCACGTTATCTCTGGAAATAACATCCTGGCTGGGTACATCGAGGGTTATGACCCGCAGATCCACGCGCCGCATCATTTGCAAACCGGGGATAATTATAACCAGACCCGGCCCTTTGACGCCTTGAAAACGGCCAAGAAAGAAAACTACTCCGCGTTCGTACTCTGGCAGGATTTTGATCGCTGCTGCCAGCAATGCCAGCAAAAGACCGGCAGGGGCAAGATAGGGAATGAATTCGGAAAGCATGGATTCTCCTTTTAATTAGAATATATGGTAAACCTGAAGAAATCTTCAACGACGATTATCCTCAGGGGCTACGCTTATCATGCAGCCGGCTCGCAGAAAAAAGTAGTGAGAATGAATAACCGGCTTTTTTTATTATATTATCGCTTATTAAAACTCCGTTTTTAAAACTATGACGATGCAATTTCCTGGGTCACCCGTACCGTCAATCCATCAACACTCACTACCCTGAGAGGTTGATCTTTGACAACTGGCTCGCTGCTGACAGCATTCCAGCGCTCTCCAGAAAGGCGAATATGTCCCTTATAGGCACCATCGTCTGCTTCAAAGTCATTAAGCGCTACCGCTTTTTCATCCGGCAATCGCTCAACACCACTTACCACACGGCGTCTCCTTAAGCTAATGAAACGACTGATGGCCCAGAGCAGGAAACCGGCAGCCACTGCTGCGGTACCGCCGATAAGAGGTAAAGATACGGCCTGGTGGCTGCCGTCCATTAATATGATTGACCCCACCACAAAGGCTACTATCCCGCCTATTCCGAGAATTCCGAAACTAGGCAGAAATGCCTCGCTGACGATAAAAGCCAGACCCAACAGGATCAAAGCCAAACCAGCGTAATTTACCGACAGCACCTGGAATGCAAAAAGGGCCAAAATGAGACAAATACCACCGATGACACCGGGAAAAAGGCTGCCCGGATTGGATAGTTCAAAAATTATACCGTAAAAGCCAATGATCATTAAAAAATAGGCAACGTTTGGATCGGTTATGACCGAAAGTAACCGAGTACGCCAATCGGGATCCTGTCGATCCAATTGCAAATCAGCGGTAGCCAGGGTAGCTTCGCCTCTTTCCATGGTAACAGTACGACCATCAACTTGGGCAAGCAGGTCATTGAGATCTGAGGCAACCACATCGATGACGTTCTGCTCAAGAGCCTCTGTTGCCCCCAGATTTACTGCTTCACGTACCGCTTTTTCTGCCCAGTCTGCATTGCGACCGTGCCTTTCAGCCAACCCGCGAATATAGGCGACGGCATCTTCCATGGTTTTTCGATCCAGTGCCGATGACCCCATTTGCTTTTCTGCCGGTTGATCGTTTTCATTCTCCTGGTCACCTTCTTTGTTATCGCCGTTCTTTTCGCCATCGCTGCTATCTGTCGGTGGCTGTTCCTCCGGTTGACCGGGTAATCCACCCATTCGTACCGGAGTGGCCGACCCCAGATTGGTTGCTGGCGCCATGGCTGCAATATGACTGCCATAGAGAATAAATGTCCCAGCACTTGCTGCTCGAGCTCCGGCCGGACTGACATAGGTGATTACTGGTACAGGAGAAAGAAGAATCTCCTGGATAATTCCCCGCATGGATTGCATCAAGCCACCAGGTGTATCCATTTGAATGATGACCAGTTCTGCACCGCTATCGGCAGCCTGTTCCAGACCACGGCTGATGTAATCCATGGTAGCCGGCCCTATAGCACCATCTATGGTGAGAATGAGGCCACGTTTTTCTTTTGCTGTCGGGTCATCCCCCAAGGCTTGCTTGGAAAACATTGGTAAACCAGTTACCAGCCCAAAAGAAAAGATCAATACGAACAACCAGAGCAATTTTCTGTTCTTACTGACCTCAAGAAATACATTTTTTTTTGTATCCATCCGCTGCACCTCTAATTTTAATACATTTATAATATAGGCACCTATGCTACCGGATGCAATTAATCCTTAGCTTACAATTTTCTATTCAATTCATTGTTTTTACCGATTTTGATTGTGAGGACATTTTCCGGAGTTGGTATTTTCTGCCACCCATGGAAACATCCAGCATGTTTGCTTTTGCCAGGAAAATCACTCCGCAGTCTTGACAATTTTCTTGCCATTACCAGTAGTTTTTGTTTAACAACTCTTTGAAGAAGGTAAACAACGCTGATTCCTTGGTTTTCCTAACCGAAGAGGCAGCTGGTGGCGGTCAGATCGTGGTTATCTTGACAGACGATTTGGCAGAGAGTAGTTCCGTATGTGTCTTCGCGGTTCATCAAAGGCTAATTCCCGGTTGTATGTTTAATCGGTAAATGGTATAAAAATGCCCTTGATCTATTTTCGATATTGACTAAATCAGATAGTCTTCGGGCAATGGATATGCTTCTGATTCTTCGCACTAATTATGCCTGCTCCTGATTTAGAAAACGATAGTAAAAATCCAATGAAGGCGTCGGTGACAATCGCTGAAGACAGCCAGTGGTTTACTGGCCATTTTCCCGAAAACCCTATTTTACCGGGAATAGCTCAACTTCAACAAGTTGTTGAGCTTATCTCCAGTCATTGCGACACCGACCTCCAATTGACCGGATTAAGCCGGGTAAAATTTAAGAAAATAATAAAACCGGGAGAACTTCTCAATATACAGGTGACTGCCGCCGATAAGAAAGATCAATATATGTTTCAAATATTGAGCGGTAACGAAGATGTCTGCTCTGGCAGAATATCTTTTATTATAAAAAACTAATTATTCATTTATGAGCAACGATACCAACGCCACCATCACCCGCATTGCCGAAATCATCATCGACGAACTCAAACTCGAGGATGTCACACCCGCTTCTTTTGATCCCGATCTCGATCTCGTAGACGAAGTTGGCGTCGATTCCATGGACCTGGCCACGATTGCCCTGGTTCTCAGGGATGAGTATAGTATTCGGATTGATGAAGATGATTACCCAAAGCTGACCACCGTCAGATTTATCGCCGAGTATATCATCGACAAACAAAACAGCAGTGAATAGATGTCTGGTCAACCACAGGAATACAAGTTCTCTGATATCCTTGCCCACCCGGAAATCAGGGAACGCTGGGAGAAGGTTCGCAAGTTTTTTTTTCTACGTGAATCCACCTACGATATGAGCAACCGGTGTAACATCCGCTGTGAAGGATGTTATTATTATACCGGGGAAAAACAGTTTGCCGAAGAAGTTGGTGACGAAACAGCCTGGCGACAGCTACTTGAATCCGAAAAAAACCGGGGTATTACCTTTGTCGTGCTTGCCGGGGCTGAGCCTTCCCTGGTTCCTAATCTCTGCCAGGTCTGCTACGACGTTATTCCCTGGGGAGCGATTGCCACCAACGGACTCATTCCCATTCCTAAAGAAATAGACTACCGAATTCATATTTCCATATGGGGCAATGATAAGACGAGCAAGGCCATACGCAAAGCACCTAATATGCTCACCAAACAAGTAGCCAATTACCAGAACGATCCTCGCGCCGTGTTCGTCTACACCTTTACGCCTACCAACATTGAAGAAGCACGGGAAGTAACCAGGTTTCTGGCCGACCATGATCAGCAGATCACTTTTAATATGTTCTCTTCACCTGTCGGTTACCAGGGTGAGCTGCGTCACTCTCCTGAATCCCTTAAACAGACGAGGGAAGTCATGCATGAGCTGTTGTCAAACTACCCGGAAACGGTTCTTTTCTCGCCCTACAACATTGTAGCCCATACCGACAGCAAGGCGTTGCATGACCTCTTTTCCTGCTCCTATCCTCGCCTGAATTCATCCACTGCTGTCGGCCTCGGTCGATCGTTTCGGCAGTACCGCACGGACCTTCAATGGGACAGGGAAGCCTCCTGCTGTGTACCGGATACAGCCTGTGACGACTGCCGCCACTATGCCGCCGGCAGCGCCGTAGTCACCGCCCGCATGTATCGACATGCCACAGATCCGACAACATTTTCGGCCTGGCTCGACTATGTGGACACCTACCTGGCCGTCTGGGTAAGGGGCTATACGAAAGGGAAAAATCTTTGCGACACCTTTATAACACCACCATCAAACACTCAGTAGAATTATGATTACGGTCAGTTCCCTTCTCGACGATCATTGGCATGAGCGCTATAAGAAAATCTCCAAGCTGAACATTCGCAGTTCCATCTACGATGTCACCAATCGTTGCAACCTCCGCTGCAAAGGCTGTTTTTTCTTCTCTTCCGGTGAGCACGAAGTGGCACCCGAGGAAAAAGATATCGAAAAATGGCATGAATTCGTGGAAAAAGAGATGGACCGCGGAGTCAATCTTGCCATCCTCATTGGCGGTGAACCAACTCTTTGTCTGGACCGGGTTGAAGCTTTTTATAAACGGCTCCCGACCTTCTGCGCCACCAATGGCTTGATCAAGGTGCCGAGAGACCGCTTTCCCGACATGATGGTGGGCATCTCGCTCTGGGGTGATGCCGACGATGAAAAAACCCTGCGAGGCAATGACACCTTTGTCGTCTCCAGCGCCAATTATGAAGGTGACCCGCATGCCTATTACCTCTACACCATCACCCCCAAACAATTGGGCAAGACGGAACACATAATCAAAAAAATCAAGGATGTCGGTCTCAAGGTCCACATGCAATTGCTCTCCAACGACGAAGGCGTGGACGGTTTTACCTGGCAGCCGGAGGAGTTGGTCGCCATTCGGGAAGAAATGGATAGTATGCTGGACACCTATCCGGAAACTGTGATTTCATCAAAATACTATCATGAAATCATTACCACCGGGAAAATGCTGGGCCGATCATTTGGCTGGGCCGAATGCCCTTCAGTGACGGAACCGCTGGATAACAGAGACCCACGGCCCAAAAGATTGACCAACTTCATTCGCTGGTCTTCGGGCTTAGACTCCATGCATCGCTGCTGTACCTCGGAAACCCGTGACTGCAGAACGTGTAAAGACGGTGCGGCTCACATGAGCTGGGTCATGGTCAACAAACGGGCACATATCAAAACAACCAAGGATCTGCAGAATTGGATCGAGGTCTATGAGATGTTTGCCAAGCTCTATCAATTCATTCCCTGGTAGTATGCATGGGAAAAATCAAGGGTTCTAAGGATGCCGTCATTGTCGGCTACGATGCCATTTCTCCACTGGGAAGCGACCTGGAGAAACAGTGGCAAAGCGCCCTCGCAGGCGCCAGCGGAATAGGCCCCCTGACCCGTTTCCAGTTCGATGATGACTTCCCTGTCCGTGTTGCCGGAGAAGTGCCGGCTATCGACCAAGAAGACTATCCTTTTCTCACCGCTCGCCATCAGGCAGCCTGGTCATCACCGGTTTTCAAATATTCTCTGCTCACCGTTGCCCGAGCTCTGCAACAAAGCGGAATTGACATTTCCGCGGACATCTGTAACCGGACAGCGGTAACCTACAGCTCAGCTGTCGGCGGTCTCGATGCCGTACTCAATGCCGACCGCCGGATGCAGGCTGAAAATAAATTGCCGCATCCCTATGCCAACCCCAATTCCTGCATCAATATGATCGGCGGTAAAATCGCCATCGAGACCGGAGCAAAGGGCCCCATCACCTCAACCATCACTGCCTGTGCCACCGGCTTGACCTCGCTGATTATCGGTGCCATGTTTCTCACGCAAGACCGCGCTGACGTGGCTATCTGCGGGGCCGTCGATTTTGCCCTGGTAGAACCTATTGTCGCCGGTTTTCATACCATGAACGGGGCTTATCATCCCAAACAGGGACAGGAGAACGAATCACCTGAAAGCGCCAGCAGGCCTTTTTCCATCAATCGTCGCGGTTTTGTCATCTCCGAAGGAGCGGGAGCGGTTATTCTCACCACCCGTGAATTTGCCGAGGCCCATGGACTTACCTATAATGCCGAACTCGCCGGTTGGAGTATGACCTCGGATGCCCATCATTTCGTCGCCCCCCATTTAGACACCATCAAAACCTGTATGACGGAGGCGATCAGCGATGCAAAGCTCCAGGCCAGAGATATCCACGCCGTCAACGCTCATGCTGCCTCCACCAAGGTTGGCGACAGTATCGAGTACCAGGCTCTGCAGGCAGTCTTTGGCAAAAGCCTGCCACCGGTATCTGCCAACAAATCACTGATCGGCCACGCCATGGGGGCATCAAGTATTATTGAAACGATCTTCGCCCTCATGGGCATGAAGCAGAATGTGTT
>JASJDT010000130.1 GCA_030065655.1 Desulfocapsaceae bacterium
TGCTCAAGTCATTTTTCCAAGGTGAGCCGGATGCCGAAAAAATGAGCCGCTGGCGTGGGACATTCAGTGCGCTGGCCCGGGAGAGCGTCAACCCGCTTTTCGACGAAGGAGTACATGACATTCTCGCATATCTCCAAAAGAGCAGTCTCGAGGATTTGCAGCATGAATATTATAAGCTATTCACCGATCCTTTTACCGATATGGGACTACCCACCACTGCCTCATATTACCTCGATGGCAGAAACCATGACAAAACGCTGGTAAATCTGCGCTCTTTTCTCATGGAAGTGGAAATTGCAAGAAACGAGGGCGTCACCGAAACCGAGGACTCCCTCACGGTCATGCTTGATATCATGACAAGGTTGATCGAGCGGGAAGACCAACAAAATAAAGAGGCTATGCAAAAAGCTCAGGAAGAGCTGTTGAGTAAATATCTGTTCCCTTTTTCCGCAGGCATCAGCGAAGCCGCCGAAAACAACGAGTTTGCCAGTTTTTATCGGACATGCTTCCGGTTTTTCCGCGGCTATCTGGAGCTGGAAAAGGGGCTGACAGGATCCGTTGCATACCCGTCCTAGGGTATGTAAACCAAGAAACCGAAGGAGGTACGAATGCAAAAGGATAAGGACAAGCGGCGTTCTTTTCTCAAACATGTGCTGGCCGGAGCAGCAGTCGTTGTTGGTGGAGCTGCAGCGATAAAACCGGTGAAGGCCAAGCCAGTTTCACAAACAAGGGAAAACGATGACATTCTCTACCACGAGAGTGAAAGCTTCAAGAAATATTATGATTCCTTGAAATAACAGTTTTCCACGGTGTGAAACCAGCACTACACGAGAAAATGAAGTCTGACCTCTGCAACTAAGGAGAAATTCACATGGCACGACGCAAATTAAAAAAATCCTCACCATCCGGGGTGCAGCAGACCGGTAGGAGGATCACTCTCAATCCTAAGCTGGCCAGGAGATCTTTTCTAAAGATCTCGGCTGCAACAGCTGCTTTGTCGGGAGCTGCAATGACGACTAAGCTGACCTCCAGAGCGAACGCCGCTACAGCCCAGAAAGCTCAATTTGCGGGCTCTAAAAAAGTACGAACCATCTGTACCTATTGTGCGGTTGGTTGCGGTATTGAAGCGGAAGTACAAAACGGTGTCTGGGTACGCCAGGAAATCGCTCAGGATCATCCCGTTTCCAGGGGCGCGCATTGCTGTAAAGGCGCCGGCGCTATCGATATGGTTACCTCACCCAAGCGCTTAAAGAATCCCATGAAGAGAGTAAACGGTAAATGGACCAACATCTCCTGGGATCAGGCTATGGATGAGATCAGCGCTAAGCTGCTTGAAATTCGTGAAAAGGATGGTCCCGACGCCCTCCATTTTAACGGTAGTGCCAAGGTTTCTACGGAAATGGCCTACCTGCACAGGAAATTTGCTGCTTTCTGGGGGTCAAACAACGTTGACCACCAGGCCCGTATCTGACACTCCGCAACGGTGGCAGGTGTCGCCAATACATGGGGTTACGGAGCAATGACCAACAGTCTGAATGATATCAGGCATGCAAAAAGTATGATTTTCATCGGATCAAATCCACCGGAGGCGCATCCCATTGCCATGCAGCATATCCTGCATGCCAAGGAAAAAAACAATGCACCCATCGTCGTGGTTGATCCGCGCTTTACCAAACTCGCCGCCAAGGGGACCGATTATGTTCGGGTTCGTCCAGGAACGGATGCTGCCTATATGATGGGCCTGGTCAATGCTGTTATCACCAACGGCTGGGAAGACAAGGACTTCCTGAGCAAACGAGTGGCCGGTTTCGAAGAAATGAAAGAGGTGGCTGCCCATTATACTCCGGAAGTCGTCGAAGACATTACCGGTGTTCCCGCAGCCGACGTTACCAGGGTGGCCAAACTGCTGGCCATGAATAGGCCGACCAGTTTAACTTGGTGTATGGGCGGGACCCAGCATCATATCGGCTCAAGTATCGTAAGAGCATTCTGTATCCTTCAGCTGGTACTCGGTAATATGGGTAAAACCGGCGGTGGAACCAATATCTTCCGCGGCCACGATAACGTCCAGGGTGCCACGGACATGTGTATCCTCTCCCACAGTCTGCCGGCCTACTATGGTCTGTCCGACGGTGCCTGGCAGCACTGGTGCCGGGTCTGGGACGTTGATTACGATTACATCAAGTCCCGCTTCAAGGAAAAGGAATGGATGAACAAGAAGGGCTTCACCCTGTCAAGATGGTACGAAGGAGTCATCCAGGAAGATAAGATTCATCAGTATACCCCGCTCAAGGCTGTCTTTCAATGGGGTTGCGGTCCCAACTCAAACTCACAGTATCATAAGGTCAAAAAGGCCTATGATATGCTTGATTTGATTGTGGTTGTCGATCCATTTCCGACCATGACT
Organism: Desulfocapsaceae bacterium; assembly: GCA_030065655.1. GTDB lineage: Bacteria > Desulfobacterota > Desulfobulbia > Desulfobulbales > Desulfocapsaceae > Desulfopila_A. Next base: position 2,408 of record JASJDT010000130.1, read on the forward strand.
GCCGTTCTTGGTGAAAAGGATAATATCTATCTGTTGCCAAGTTCAAGTCAGTATGAGACCTCCGGCAGTGTTACTTCAACATCCCGCCAGATTCAATGGCGCCACAAAGTTGTCGATCCGGTCCACGATTCACGAACAGATTACGACATCATGGCCGACCTGGTTAAAAGACTGGGATTTGCCGATGAGTTTTATAAGAATATCAAGCAGGTTCCTGAAGACATTACCCGGGAACTTGGCCGCGGCTCATTGACCATCGGGTATAACGGTCAAAGCCCAGAGCGGATCAAAAAGCATATGGAAAACTGGCACATGTTCGACATCGATGATCTCCAGGCGAAGGGTGGACCCTGCGATGGCGAATACTATGGCATGCCATGGCCATGCTGGAGTGAAGATCATCCTGGCACACCGATTCTCTATGATATCTCCAAGCCGGTAATGGAGGGTGGTCTGCCCTTCAGGAACCGCTTCGGCAGCGTGGCAACCTATGTCATGAGTGGCAGAGAAGAGGTCCAGCTTGCAGCCAAGGGTGTCTGCAACCCAGGTAGCGAAGAACCCGGCGGTTATGAAGAATTCAAAGATGTCGTTCCGGGAACCAACTGGAAGACCGATCTTTCCCAGAAGACCATCAAGGAGGCTCTGTCAAAAGGTATGGCACCGTTTGGCAATGCCAGAGCACGCTGTGTTGTCTGGACCTTTCCCGATCAGATTCCCATTCATCGCGAACCTTTGCATTCTCCCCGTCCTGACTTGATAGAGAAGTATCCAACCTACCCGGATAAGGAAAATCACTACAGGGTAGACACTCGCTATGAGAGCGAGCAGGATCCTGAACTTGTCAAGGAATTTCCATATGTCATCACCACCGGTCGCATGGTCGAGCATATGGGTGCAGGTGCGGAAACCAGGAGCAATAAATACCTGGCGGAACTGCAACCAGACATGTATGCCGAGATACATCCCCGAACAGCCAATAATATTGGAGTTCGTAACGGTGAGATGGTGTGGATAGAGTCTCCCGAGGGCGGAAAAATCAAGGTGATGGCCAAAGTTACCGAGAGGGTTGATGATAAAACAATCTTCTTGCCATTCCATTATGGTGGCATGTTTATGGGTGAATCCCTATCCGACAAATATCCGGAAGGAACCGAGCCGTATGTCGTGGGTGAACCTGGAAACATTATCACCAACTATGGTTATGACATAATCACACAGATCCAGACAACCAAAGATGGACTCTGTAAAATCAGCCGTGCCTGATCCGGCTGAAACAGGAGGTTAATATAATGGCAAGAATGAGATTTTTATGCGATGTCGAGCGCTGCATTGATTGTGGTGGCTGTGTGGTTGCCTGCAAGGAAGGTAATCATGTCCCGGTCGGCATCAATCGGCGAACAGTGGTAACCCTTGATGAAGGTAAACCAGGAGAAAAAGCGATATCAGTCGCCTGTATGCACTGCTCTGATGCGCCATGCATTGCTGTCTGTCCCGTGGATGCACTTTATCAGAGGGATGACGGTATTGTGCTGGTAAGTAAAAAGACCTGCATCGGTTGCGGTTACTGCTTCATGGCCTGTCCATTTGGCGCGCCGCAGTTTCCCAAAGGTACATTCTTTGGTGCCCGTGGAGCCATGGACAAGTGTACTATGTGCGCCGGTGGTCCTGAAGAGACGTTCAGTGCAGAGGAACATAAGCTTTATGGCCAAAACCGTATTGCCGAGGGCAAGGTGCCGCTCTGTGCAGGGATGTGTGCCACCAAGGCGTTGCTTGCGGGTGATGCCGATGTTGTTGCCGATGTGTATCGTAAACGAGTTTTCCAACGGGGCTCAGGTGTAAACGCCTGGGGTTGGAATAGAGCGTACACAAAAAAGTAGCTCCTGATATTTCATGAGATACTGATAACTTACCGGCTGCTCCACTGCCACAGAAGGCTGGCGCAGCCGGTTATAAGAATACAGGAGATTGATATGCAGAAACGACGAACGTCAATATTTCTGCTGCTGTTCTTTAGCATAACAGGGCTGACAGCAACAGCACTGGCCCAGCAGCCGGCAGGATTTGTCGGGCTGACGAGTTCTGTATCCTCGTATTACCAGGAACTGATGCAGGTAATTACGGGAGATTGGCAGAAGTATGGTGAAGTGTTCACAATGCTGACTGCCGAGTGGTTTCGCCCCATATTTCTTGTGGTACTGATAGGTGTGCCGTTAGTTTTCGCTTTGCATTATCTTATTATCGGTGCCAAGCATTTTGATCATGAAGGAGAGCAGGTGCTATTCTTCAGCGCCTACAACCGAATTGTTCACTTAATCGCGGCCGTCTCTTTCTCACTGCTGGTTATCACCGGTTTGCTGATAATTTTCGGTGCCTACTTCGGTGGTGGTGCGTTTATCCGGGTGTCACGCTATGTGCACCTCATCTCTGCGCTGGTATTCGCGATTCCCGGAATTTTAATGTTTGCCATGTGGATAAAAGATATGCTGCCCCAAGCGCATGATATCAAGTGGTTGTTTATACTTGGTGGCTATCTGAGTAAGGAAAAGAAGCCGGTACCTGCAGGCAAGTTCAATGCCGGTCAGAAAATGTATTTTTGGTTTTCGACCCTCGGCGGCGGTGTAATGGCTTATTCCGGCTATCTTATCTGGGGGTTCGGCGGTTCGCTTGATACCATCAGGCTGTTCACCATTATCCATAACATCCTGGGTATGGTCATCGTTGCTTTTTACTTTACCCATGTGTACATGTCGGTATTTGCCATTGCCGGGTCACTGCAGAGTATCAAGACCGGCTATAAGCCCAAGAACGAGGTGGACATTCTGCACAGCAGGTATAAATATTAATAGAGTAGTGCTTTTTCTGATTTCAGAAGAAGATGATCTTTGCATGTGGGCGGCTCAATCTCAGATTGATGTCGCCCTCTTTTGTTTGTTCACTGCAAATTTGTTGGATTTCCTGAGGGGTTGATAATGAAAACAAAATCACTGCCTGCTCTGTTCGCTCTACTTATCTTCTGTCTTCTCTGGCATGGAAAGAGTACGGCCTTTGCCGCCAACGAAACTATGCCAGATGTAAGTCTGCAAATCCCGGAAAATGAAGAGTACAGGAAGTATCTAGGAATCAATGGAGCTCCAGGTGATGAATTTCGCTTGGCCGATATTGATACAGATATACTGCTTATCGAACTGTTCAGTATGTATTGTCCCTACTGTCAGGCCGAGGCGCCACTCATTAATGAGTTCTATGAACTGGCGACTGCTCGTGAACAAGAGGATGGTACACGCATAAAAGTTATTGGGCTTGGAGCTTCAAACACCAAGTTCGAGGTAGAATTCTTCAAAGATAAATATGAGGTCCGCTTTCCGATGTTTCCAGACGAAGACCTGTCCTTGTATAAAACATTCAAGGGTGAGGGAACTCCCGGTTTCATTGGGGTATTGTATAAAGATAGTGGTAATCCTCTCATCATTTTACGGCAATCTGGAGGATTTGAGGGGGCAGAGGAGTTTCTTGCTCTCCTCTTGCAGAGGGCGGGGTATCAGTAATAGTTCTACTTATCCAGCCAACACTGCCTGATCACATGGAATTAGGTGATATTTTTTACTGATTTGAATAGGGATGAGACGCTATGAGAAATATCTTTTTTGGAATTTTCATTGTCTTTCTGGTTGCGGCTCCCTGTCTTGCTGACGGACCTGTCTCCAAAAGTTACAGCGGTATTTTTGATCCGGGAGAGCTGACACCCATCGATAGTGAACTGAAAGTTGCAGTGGGAGAGGCGGCTCCTGATTTCACTCTTGAGGCCATAAGCGGAAAGACTGTCCGTCTCAGTAGTTTCAAAGGCAAGTCAAATGTAGTTCTCTCCTTCATTCCTGCCGCCTGGACTCCGGTTTGCTCCGGGCAGTGGCCGGGCTACAATATTGCCAAGGATGAATTTACTGAGAATAATGCAGTGCTGCTTGGGATCTCAGTGGACAACGTCGCTACTCTATTTGCCTGGACTCTCGAGATGGGTGGACTCTGGTTTGAAGTGTTATCGGACTTCTGGCCGCATGGCGCAGTTGCCGAGACTTACGGGTTATTGCGAAGCGATGGTACAGCAGAAAGAGCATTGGTATTTATCGATAAAGAGGGGATCATCTCTGCAATCCATGTTGAAGATATTAATGTCAGACCACCACTCGAGTTTGTGTTGAGCGAGCTTAAAAAACTTCCGAGGTAGCTCCTACTGTCTTTTTTTGTTTTTGTAAATGTTGTGTATCATTCGCCCTGGAGTTGGGCTGTCGTTTATTATGTAGCTTTCAAGTGGCGATATGAGCTATGACTTGGTGGAATGGTCTCCTGTTTTTTCCTTCCTTAGCATATTATCTGAATTATACTGAGTAATTTTCAGTATTTCCTTAGGATGCTGATTGAGAAGAGATGCAATCAGCCCCAGTTATTGCTGGTCAACTATCCTTGTTCATGGTGTTGAATTAGCTGGAATGAAAGATTTAAGTTAATTTATCCGACGGGATTAGGTCTTATTGTATTCCAAGGTTTTCCCAGTGAGATCGATTACCTTTTATGGTAGATATGCAGGAGCAATCAACCTTGTCTTTTAGGCAGCAAATTCATAAGTGAGGAAAGAGTATGTCGGCCCTTATAACATTTATAGGCTACCACGACAGCGGTAAAACGACTTTGGTCAGCGAAGTTGTTTCGCATTTGAAGGTGCTTGGATATCGTGTTGCCGTAATAAAGTCAAGCAATGAAGCTGGAGTTGCTTTTGATACAGAGAATACCGATACCTTTCGCCACCGTCAGGCCGGCGCAGATGCAGTGCTCTTTGTCGGGCCTGACCAGATGGTGCTGCAGACTGGGCCAAGTGATCACTCCATTGTTACTCTGGCCCACCGTTACTTTGCTGATGCTGATATCGTTATCGGTGAGGGTTTTAAACATGCCCGCAAGGTACCCAAGATTGAAGTCCGCAGAAATTCCGACCAGGATTTACGTCAAGAGGTTCATGGAGTTATTGCCGTGGCTACCGATCTGGATATAGCAGGCGATTATGTTTTTCGCCTAGACGAAGCAAAGGAGATAGCGCTGTTCATTGAGAAGCGTTTCATTCGCGGTAAAGGCAAGAGGCCTGAAAGGGTATCCCTGGTGGTGGAAGGGCGGAAAATACCACTAAAGGAATTTGTCCAGGATTGTTTGTCCGGAACGGTTATGGGCTTTGTAGACTCGTTGAAGCTAACTGATAATCCCAGGGAGATAGAGCTGCGAATTCGTCTTCCTCAAGAGGATAAACCGAGCAGCCGTAAATCATAAAACGATCAGGAAAATTGAGTCTTTTTTCAGGGTCAGTTCGTGGATCGATTATGGAGTGAGCCGCGAAACCAGGAAAAGTAGACACCGGCCAGACAAAGAAGTGCCGAAATGGCAAAAACCAACTGCAGGCAGTCTAGAAACAATTCATAGTTATCCGGATTAATTGTTTGTTTTCCAACGGTAAGTGAGAGTACCACCGTGGCCAGAGCCATACTGAACATTTGACCAAGTAGACGCATCGTTGCTACGGCTCCGGAGGCAAGACCGTAGTCCTCCCTGTTGACAGCACCCATAATCGCACTCATGTTGGGTGAGCTGAACAAGGCAAAACCGGTGCCAAGCAAGATGAGATTAGCGATAATGAGCAGAAGGTTCGTATCCGGATGGAGCAGGGCAAAAAATGACACCCCGATCACCGTAACCAGCATGCCGCAGGTAGCAATAAACCGTGGTTCGATTCTGTCGGAAAGTCTGCCTGCATAAGGCGAAAGCAGTGCCATCATAACCGGTTGAGCCATCAATACCGTCCCCGCGGTTTGTGGAGGCATTGCCTTGATATACTGGAGATAGAGACTGAGCAGAAAGGTTACTGCAAAGGTCGCCGAGTAGTTGAGCAGTGCTGCCAGGCTGGAGAAGGTAAAGGCTTTGTTGGTGGTAAAGAGCTTGATATCGAAGACCGGATAGGGAGTTCGCAGTTGCTGACGGATAAAAAGGATCAGCAGAAACGTACCTGTAAATACCAGGAGAACACCCGGCATCTGCGGTAGTAAAGTCGCTCCATAGACCAGACAAAATATAGCAGCGATATAGAAAATACTACCAAGAATATCCAAGCGCTGATCAGCCTCACCCCGCCATTCACCGCGAAGAAAATAGAGGGTTAAGGTCAGGGATAGTAAACCCAAGGGCAGCATTACTATGAAGATGCTGCGCCAACCGAAATACTGGGTGAGCAGACCACCGGCAAAGGGGCCAACGGATAGACCTATATATACCGCCGCAACATAGATGCCAATGGCTTGACCGCGCTCCCTGCCCGGGAAAATCGAGGTGAGTATGGCCATGCCCGTGGTAACAAACATGGCAGCCCCAATCCCCTGGAAAACCCTGGTGGAAATGAGGAAGACTGCTGAATCAGCCATGATTGCAGCTCCGGAGCCAAGGGTGTAAATAGCAAGTCCAGTGGCAAAGACCTTTTTACGACCGTGAATGTCGGCAATTTTTCCGGAAGGGACGAGACCGATGGCAACGGCCAGCAGATACGCCGTGGCAATCCAGCTAAGCTGCACAGCATCCATTTGCAGATCCTCTTGAATGGCAGGCAATGCAACATTTACCGAGGATATCATGAATGGCCCCATGAACGAAGTCAGAGTAGCAACAAGCAGTGCCGAGCGTTGCAGCGTGGAGGCGTCTACCCTGTTATCAGAGGAGGTCATTGGTTAAATGTCCCTATGTGATTTGAAGAAGTAGCGCCAACATTGTAATACAATTGGCATATTGAGATGGAAGGTTCAGAGCATTTCACTTTTATTAGGATCGACCCGATTCTCGGCATTCTCTGAATTTTCCATTTCCTCAATTTGTTGCATGGCGGCAGCACCTGCAGCTTGAATCTGTTCATCTGTAGCGTTGCTGCTGGCCGAGGATGGAAGGTCGACTATCACCTTCCTATGGGCATAATGGATACCCTTGGCCTGTAGTGCTTCAGTGATACGCTTGAACGCTTCGCGGCGAATGACGAAATGTGCTCCTGGCTGGGCAGTGAATTTGACTCTGATGGTCATTACCGAATTGGATATTTCCCGCACGCCCTGTGATTTTACGGGACGAATAAAATCTTTGCCAAGCTCCTCATCCTCTAGCATGGCCTGTCCCACTTTCTTGATGACCTTGCGAATTTTATCGATGTCGGCATCGTAGGGAAAATCGAGATTGAATTTCACCACGATGCCACCGCGCATAAAATTAGTGATTGAACCAAGATCACTGTGCGGCACTATTTGCAGCATTCCCCGATGATGGCGCAGCATGACATTGCGCAGGGTGATATTTTCAACAATTCCTGAGACATCACCGGCCTCCAGGTATTCGCCAACCCGAAAAGCATCGTCGAGGAGGTAGAAAAATCCCGAGAACATATCGGCGACGAGCTTTTGAGCACCAAAACCGACCGCCAGGCCGATTACCCCAGCCCCGGCAAGCAACGGCCCGATATCGACCCCCATGGAGGAGAGGACGGTCATGGTGACCATGACCACAAGCACAGATCCGACAAATTTGCGAATCATGGGCAGAAGGGTGTAGGAACGTCCCCGGCTCGCGGCTCCTCCCCATTCGTCATCTTCTTTTTCTTCCTCTTCTTCAGGAATGGATTCTGCTATTTTTCTTTCAATCCATGAGCTGATAAATTGCCAGAAAAGCAGGGCAAGGGTGAGAATGATAGCTGCGTCGAAAAAGACATTGGTGAATTTCGAGAAGATAGGAAAAGATATGCCCCACAGGCTGGCCAGCCAGATACCAAGGATAAAGACTAGAAAAACTCTTGCCGTCGGTCGACACCAGAGATACATCCGTCGTCCTTTTTCATACTGTTCAAGCTCTTCCGGGGACAGATCAGTGGGTGACTCACCATCATAGATTTTCAATATTTTTAAAGAAAACTGAACGATCCATTGTACTAGCCGGTCCATTACCAGCCAGATTGGAACGATAAAAAAAGAAAGAAAGAATGCCCCCCGAGACCGAGTTTCCGGTGGGGAATCAACCGAGTGAATGATTAAAAACCAGAGTACGAAGATATAGAGCAAGGCCAAAATATGCCAGATATCACTAAACTTCTTTCTTCCCCAGGTTGGTTCTTCTTCGGCTGAAAGGAGGATTTGCTCGCGGATTTTCTTACGATAGACAACTGTGGCTGCTGCGGTAATGAAAAGAATGAGTGAAGCAAAAATCATCTGAAGCAACTGCAGAGTTTCTTTTTGGGCGCCAAGCTTAAAAACCACCACCGAGAACATCACGGCAATGATCATGTAGCTGCCTGTCCAGACCAACAGTTTATGCAGGGTATTTGCCGTACCGCAGTGTACGGGCAAAACCCGAAATTGAAGTATGGTGGGTGAAAAAACGACTTGGGAGAGAAGAATTATTATACGTATCAGACTAATTGTCATAAGGGTCGCCATGAAAAACAACTGTACGAAAGGTGACGAGGTCCAGATGAAAACCGTAAAGGTCAACATGGCTACAACGACGAAGATGAACAGGCCAACGGCATCGGGGGCGATTTTTACCAGAGTGGAAACGAGCTTTTCCATCCGGCAGAATTGGGCGTCGTCGGTGGTAACTGACAAACCTCCATAGCGGTTTTTATGAAAATTGAAATAGCGTTTGTTAACGATGCGTTTGAAAATCTTTTCGGCGATTAGCCCTATTGCCAGAAAGAACGTAATCAGCAGAATATTCCCGAAGGCCCCTCGGGTTGTTCCATAAGGTCAGAGGGTGATAAACACCTTGTAGAGGTCATTAAAAATAAGGGGAAAGTGTTCAGCGAGTGTTTGAAATCGCTTCTCGGAATTGCTGGTCAGGCCAATCAGGGTGTCCAGCATTTCGTTAAAGAAGGCTCCGACTCCTGGTATCTCCTCATTAAAACCAGTGAACTCTGCCGTGCTACTTTCAGAACTGTTGGTAGGTTCAGCTATTGTTGGTTGTGGACTGGCCAAACCATCATCGGCGGTGCTCTCCGGTTGTTTTGAAGAGGGTACTTCATAGGAAAATAGACCTGAGATGGCAGGCACTGCAAAGAAAAGACTCAACAGCAGACCAATGGTAGCTAGTATGCTGGGATTGAGGAATACCTGATATTTGCCAATAGTTTTCATATTTAGCACCGTTTGTTGTCACTTCGCTAACCCCGCAAGCGGGATGAATGCCTTGGTTGTAATAGCTAATTTGGGGTAAGCACCTTGATTGTGTGCCACGTTCTAGGTCGTTTGGTTGTTTTTAAAATTTTGTCTTCACTGATTGTTTCAAGAATTAAGGTGCTAAAAATCCTCTATCTGGCGGCGAAATCGGCGAAGCTGCAATTCCCGAATCTGTTGATGGTCAAGATTGTATATATCGGGAGGAAACAGAAGGGTGGCAACCCCAGTATCGAAAATCCTTTTCACCTCATATTCATCATGGGCAACATCTCGCTGGTAGATATAATTCAGGTATGATTTATTGGTGTGGAGAATGAATTCAACCCGGATTCCTCCTTGACGGGCGAAAAATTTGAGCATCTGTGTTTTTTCTGAGCTGCCGACCGCTGAGTTTTTATAGCGTTGTCCGGTAAGGGTGTCAGAAATGTCCTCGAGCGTCATGAATGAATTAATTTTAAGGGCGCTTTGGGTAAGATGCTTCTGAAATTGTTTGACATCATTAATAGTATTGAGAACGGCCATGAGTCCCAACTCGTCATCAACAGCCACAGCAGGGTTTTTTTCGTTTTTACGTAAGAGCTTTAGTACCTTGGCCTCAGGAGATTTCTTGCGGATGGTTACATAGATAGGATACTCTTTGTCCTGTGATTGAAAACGTCTTCTTTTTATAAGTGTGACTTTCTGGCCCGGGACATCCTTGAGCTCTGAAAGCATCGCTTCGGAGACGACTTTGACGTTAGTGCAGGAAAAATTTTCCGGTTCATGATCACTGACCAGATAGGCTATTTCCAACTCGCCTATTTTCATGGTCGGACTCCAGACATGATCATTGAGAAAGGCAAGAAATTCAGAGAATTTTTTCTCGATATCCGTTTCCCTTTCCCGTTGGTCAATTGAACCGGCAAGGTTCATCAGAGTAAGCTTCCGTTTTGCCTCGAAACGGGCTTTTTTATGGTACCTGTTGTTGAAAACAATCAGTAGCAGATCCAGTGGGTTGCTGGTCATCTGAATTTCGTTGGTTGTTTCGATGTGTGAAAAAAAAGGCGCGAGAACCTTTGACCGCAGGTAGGTGATCACGTCATTGGCTGTCCGGGCATATTCATTGAGCTTAATCTCGATTTCCCGAACGTTGCCTTCGATACCAAACATGTTACCAAGAAGCAATTTGGCACGATCCTGACGTTTGTCCCGCTGCTCTTGATTATCGATGAGCTCTTGTATTTCATTGAATGAGTCGACATCGAGGAACTCAAATATCTGATTACGTACACTACGGTATTTAGTCATATCTGTCTGTTCTCGGCAGTAGAGACGCACCCAGTTCTTCACTTCCCCGGAAAATGGTGGTGCTGATGGCACACTTTCCCGGCAGGTAAAAGGACCGTCCTGCTTCAGCGAGGTAAATATGGATTCTTTGCCGATAATCTTCATTGCAGCTGGTTGAGTGCAGCCTGCTACCATGCACCCCAAAATCCCATCCTTGTCTATCAGAATACTTCCAGTAGTAGCTTATTCCAGATCCATTTGCAAAAATCTCTTCTCGGTATCTACGTTTACCGGCCCGAACTCTTCGTTATGCTCAAAATTTTA
>JASJDT010000131.1 GCA_030065655.1 Desulfocapsaceae bacterium
GACAGCCTCCCAGGCAGCCGCTTTTACCCGTGATGAAGTAATAGAGCGGGATTTCCTGCGCTGCGGTGTTTCCACCGGGATTCCTGGATTTTCCAATGTGAATGGTGGCGGCAGTTGGCGCGGTTTGGATGTTGATGTCTGTCGGGCTGTTGCCGCCGCAGTCCTCAAGGATGCCGAGAAGGTTGAATATATACCGCTGTTGCCGAAGGAGAGGGCAACCGCCCTAATTACTGGTGAAATTGACATTCTTTCACGTAATTATACCTGGAATTTTACCCGTGACAGTGCCCTCAATATGAACTTCGTCGGCGTGACATTCTATGATTTGCAGGGATTTCTGGCTAGCAACAGGATAGAGGTTGAAAGTATTCTGAATTTGGACGATTTCTCCGTCTGCCTGCAGGCGGGAACCAGTTATGGTGAACATCTCGAGGAATACCTCCAGCAGAGTGATATTGCCTATAAGAGCGTTGTTTCTGATACACCGGACCAGATTGTTAAGGATTTTGAACAGGGTAGATGCGAGGTCATAACCGGAGGCAGAGCCCAACTACAGGGTATTCGCAGCAAGATGACGAACCCGGCTGCCACGTTTTTTCTGCCAGAAGTGATAGCCAATATCCCTCTGGGGCCGGCTGTAAGGCATGGTGATGATTTATGGTTTGACATTGTTAAATGGTCCGTCTATGCCCTTATCAATGCTGAGGAGCTTGAACTGACATCGGCTAATATCGATGCGGTAAGGGCAACCTCGAACCAGGCGGTCAGACATTTTCTTGGATTGAGCGGTTCTGGTGGAAAGGGTTTGGGACTGGACGATGACTGGGCCTATCAGATCATTAGACAGGTTGGTAATTACGGGGAGGTGTTTCAGCGGAATCTTGGTAATTCTTCTCCTCTTAAACTGGACCGCGGACTCAACAATCTTTGGAGCAAGGGAGGAATTTTATTTGCTCCACCTTTACGCTGAGTATTTTCGTTAACTTCTTTTCTATCTTCACGGCAACGCTAATAGTGGATCACGCCAAGATTGTCGCGGTAAGAATTGACTTTCTGGTGCGATGCTTATTGTGATTGATAGCTCTTGCAAGTTACTGGTAAAAGCAAGGGAATACCTACCAATGAGGATGATGATGAAAAGATTATCAACAAAACTCCTGTTGATTGCTCTAATCGTGCTGATTTTTGCAGTTTCTTCAACAATGGCTGAAGAAGAAAAAAGCAGCTGGAGCAAAGCCGGCGAAGAGGTTTCTGAAGCAGTGCAGGCCTTGGGAAGCGCCACCAAAGAAAGTGCTCAGACAACCAGGGAAAGCGCTGGAGAAATGTGGCAGAAAACCAAGCAAGGCAGTGCCAATGCCTGGCAGAAAACCAGAGAAACCAGTAAGGATGTTGCGGAAGCCACAAAGCAAGAAAGTATGACGATGTGGCAGAAAACCAAGAACACAACGAGTGATATCTATAACAGCCTCAAGGACAAAATCCAGCAGTGGCGATCTCCTGAAGAAAAGCAGGATGAGGATACAACCAACTAGCTTTAGGGAACTAACTAACAAAGAATTTGACCGTGGTCTCCATCTATTGAAAAGAATTTGAGATCAGCTTAACATCCCATCAAAAAACGAATATTCTTTCGTTTATGCGCTGAATATTGCTTTCGTATACGTTTTTTTGTATTCTTAAATAATTTAAAGGTATGAATTGAATATAAAAATTAAGTAACAGCCCCTTTTGACTCCCTCGCCCGTATTGGTACATATGTCTGTGATTGTTCTGGGTTTGTGGGGAAGTAGACTTTATTGATATTTTCGGTTGAAAGGTGCGCTGGAATCCGCTTAATGGAGGAAAAAACGTGAAAAAACAGTGGGTTTTTGGTTTTGAACAGCTTGATAACGTAGAGAAATACGTCGGAAGTTCATGGGAACGGGTTCGCGGTCTGCTTGGTGGCAAGGGGGCGAATCTGGCTGACATGGTGCGAATAGGGGTTCCCGTTCCTCCTGGATTCACCATAACCACTGAAGCGTGCAACGAGTATCTTTCTCTGGGAGAAAAACTACCGGAAGGACTATGGGATCAAGTCTTGGTCGCCTTGGCAAATATCGAAAAGACAACCGGAAAACGTTATGGAGATGTGCATAATCCGTTATTACTGTCCTGCCGCTCCGGAGCCAAGTTTTCCATGCCTGGAATGATGGACACCGTCCTCAATATCGGCATGAATGATGAAACAGTACAGGGGCTTATTGAAACAACCGGGAATCCACGATTTGTTTATGATCTCTATCGGCGTCTCATTCAGATGTTTGGCAGTGTCGTCATGCATATTCCGGATGAGAAGTTTGAGGAAGCGATCACCAGGACACGCAAGGAGTCGGGCGCTAAATCAGATGCCGAACTGACTGCGGAGCACTGGCAGATGATCACCGAAGAGTTTAAAAATATCTTCCGATTTCACACCCATCATCAATTCCCAACCGAACCCTATGCCCAGTTGCAAATGGCAACCGAAGCAGTATTCATGAGCTGGAACGGTAAACGAGCCAGGGATTACCGGCAAGCGGCGGGTATTCCACACGATCTTGGTACCGCGGTAAATATTGTCACCATGGTATACGGCAACATCAGTGAAAACAGTGCCACAGGAGTTGCTTTGACCAGGTGCGGCACGACGGGTGAGAAGAAAATAGAGGGTGATTATCTCGCCAATGCCCAGGGTGAGGATGTTGTTGCCGGTACTCGCATGACCAAAGATCTCTCTGATCTTCAACGTGATATGCCTGAAGTACATAAAGAATTTAAGCGCGTCGCGGAGTTATTGGAGAGACATTATCGTGAAATGCAGGATGTAGAATTCACCATAGAAAACGGTAAGCTATGGATGCTGCAGACACGTGATGGCAAGCGCACCCCGCAGGCTGCCGTACGTATAGCTGTGGATATGGCGGAGGAAGGGCTTATCACCCGGGAAGAGGCGGTTATGCGGGTTACTCCTGATCTTATAGATTTTTTCTTTCACCCACAGTTTGATCAGGAAGCAATTGAAGTAGCACAGACAGAAAACAGACTTCTGGCAAAGGGCCTGAACGTTTCTCCAGGAGCTGCCGTTGGAATCATAGCTCTCGATGCTGATCTTGCTGAAAAATGGGGAAAAGAGGAAGGTAAACGGGTGATCATGGTACGGCCGGAGACGCGTCCTGACGATGTTCATGGTATGCTGGCAGCACAGGGAATATTGACGAGCAGAGGGGGGAGAACCAGTCATGCCGCCCTTGTCGCCCGCCAGTTCGGCAAACCTGCAGTTGTAGGAGTTGCGGAACTGGATATTGATCTTACCAGACGTCAGGTGAGCGTCGGTGATATTTTGTTGCAAGAGGGTGAATTTATTTCCCTTGATGGGACTACCGGCGAGCTGTACCAGGGTGAAGTGTCGACCAAAGAACCCGATGTAAAGGATGCCTGGCTGCTTAAACTTCTATCCTGGGCTGACGAGTTTCGCACACTTGAGGTGTGGGCTAATTCCGACTACCCCGTCGATGCGAGTCGAGCCAGGGAGTATGGCGCTCAGGGCATTGGTCTATGCCGGACTGAACACATGTTTATGGAGACCGAGCGACTTCCCTTTGTCCAGAAAATGATAATGGCCGACAAAGCGGTCGATCGGACGGAAGCCATCGGTTCATTACTTCCATTTCAGCGCGAGGATTTTGCGGGGTTGTTTCGGGTGATGGACGGTCTTCCTGTGGTAATCCGACTGATTGACCCACCGCTGCATGAGTTTTTACCCGATCACGATTCACTGTTGCGCGACCTGGCCAATCTTAAGATAGAGCTGCAGCATGCTCCAAACCTGGAAAAAATAGATGCGCTGCTTAAGCAGTTACGGGAGAAGGAATCTGTTTTTAACAGGGTGGAAACACTTCGTGAAGAAAATCCCATGCTGGGACTGCGTGGAGTACGTTTGGGCAATCATTTTCCGGAGCTCACACAGATGCAGGTACGGGCGATTCTCGAAGCTGCCTGTTTAACCTCGCGGGAGGGAATCGATGTTCGCCCGGAAATTATGATTCCACTCACCAGTCATGTCAATGAATTGAAATTTCAACGGGAGATTCTCGAAAAGGAAGCAGAAAAGGTCATGCAAGAGCAAAGCATGGAGATCACCTACAAGTTTGGTACAATGATCGAGATACCGCGTGCAGCACTCACTGCCGACCAACTTGCCGAACATGCAGAGTTTTTCTCTTTCGGCACCAATGATCTGACCCAGACAACCTATGCCATATCGCGCGATGACGCCGAATCAAGCTTTCTCATCGAGTATCTGGTGCATGAATTATTGCCGGAAAATCCCTTTGAGACCATCGATCAGGAAGGCGTCGGTGAATTGATGAGAATTGCTGCGGAGAAGGGTCGTTCAGTCAACCCGGAATTGAAATTAGGTATTTGCGGGGAACATGGGGGTGAGGAGAAGTCGATCGCTCTTTGTCACGGTCTTGGACTTAACTATGTATCATGTTCACCATTCAGGGTTCCGGTTGCCCGTCTTGCCGCAGCCAGGGCAGCTCTTCTTGCCAGAGTACAGTAAAACCTCAAGATCGTGGTGATTAAAAAATTTAACTCTTTACCATAGGAGGTGGGGGTACCAGCAACTGCGTACCCCCACTATCAAAGAGAAATTGTTTTTATAGGTGGATCAGCGGATCCTGATCTCTGAGTAGACCCTTGCATTTACCTAGCCTGGTTCTCTCATCAGCTGAGGCTGCCAAGTATGCTAGGCGCGAAGAAAGGGGCTAGAGGTTTGATCCAGAGATCTGCCATTACAGCTCCGTTATGGTATCGAAAAGATTGCTGTCCGCTTCAATTTTGGTGCGATTGCCGATGATCGATCTACGGGCATTAGCAGTCATTTCTGCAAAAGCAGGGGCATATGAGCGCAGATCCGCAATTTGGGTGGAAGTAATTTCCGCCAGGCGCTTTTGCTTATATTCCACGGTGATGCCGGTAAAATATTCATTTCTGGCAACGGCTGCTTTGGTTGATGGGCTGTGCAGGGGATCGAAGTTTCCGTAAGTACCGACGACGAGCTGTTCCAGAACATCGTCAGTAAGCTCGATATTTTCGACAACTTCGGGGATTTTATTGTAGGCATCGAAGGTTTTTTTCACCTGTGGATCACGATAGCTCACGTAGGCCAGATTACCGGTGATATTGCTGAACTGGACAAAGCAGCCATAGGCACCGCCCATTTGTCGAACCGTATTCCAGAGATAGTCGCGGGAGAGATAGGTTTTTAACACCTCAAAATGGCCACTGTAACCTGTCCCCCGGGGGAGAAGGTTTCCTCCCTGAACAGCAAAGACAATTTCAGCCGAGGTGATAAATGCCTCGTGTAGCGGCATTTCAACTGGGCTGAGCTCGGCAGCTTTCGTCTCTTTTTCGGGCAGGGCAGAAATAAGTGTATTGATGTTGCCCGTATACGTTTTAATTTCCTTTTCTTCACCGGTCACGGTAAGCACCAGATTGTTGCGGTTAAAAAGCAGAGAGGCAATTTCCTCCAGTCCCTGAAGAAAAAGCTCCTCCTGCTGATCGTAATCAAGAGCAAGCCTTTTCAATGCCTGGTATGAAGTTATCCCGTTGACCAGTTCGTTGTAAAAACCGGCTTTGCTGAATTGGGCAAAAACCCGTGTGGCCGGCAGATTATAGCCCTCGCTTTGCGCCGCATGATCGGCCCAGGCAAATTCACGTCCGACGATTTCACGGATACGCTTTTTATCTGTCAGCGAAACACTGGTAAGGACTGAACGAATCAATTCTAATGATCGCTCCAGATAGTCTGGCAAACACTTGGTGTGCAGCCAGAAAATGGGACGCATGGTATCAACGTCGTCTTTTCTGGTATAGGTGTTCACCGAATGGGAAAAACTGCCCGTACAGGTGGCGACTTCCTTGGCAAACTGCATGTAATCCAGCTTATCTGTACCAATCTCGGTCACGATTGTACCGAAGAGGTCGAGCCAGGGAAGAAGCCGCATGGGAATCACGGAAAAGTCGAAACCGACGTCAAGATAACTTATATGGTTGGTCAGCAATTCACTCACCAGGACTTCCCTACCCTCAATTGTTGTGGGAACAACCGAGTGAAAGTCAACGGTAACCGGCAGGTCCGTCGCACTGAGTCGCGGCAGTTTCTGCAGAGTCTGGGCATCATTGGTAGCAAGCTGCAACTCCATAAGCTCATGGGTTCTGGCAATTAGCTGTTGCTCTTGCTCTTTATCCAGGGTGTTCTCGTACTCTGCCAACCTGGCATGTTCTTCCTCGAGGGTCTTTTTGCCTTTTTGCGGATCCGGTTTCAAAGTGATAACCACAGATGAGTCGTTGCTGAGTAGATATTCACGAATAAGCTCTTCAAAATAGCCCTCTTCCAGGGCTTTTTGGCGTACCGCTCTGACCACCTCCTCGGTAACCAGGTTCTCAAACGGGCTGGTACCATACTTAAAAGCTGTCATGGCCTTGCTGATCAAGTCAAGACCGCGCTGAGCCTTGGATGCTTCTTCGCGGGTTGAAAATTCAAATTTATTGAGTTCACTAATGACCAATTCACGTTCGAGGCCTTCTTCAGCCATGGCTTGCAGGGTGGAACCATAAAGCTTGAGGAAATCGTCGCGTTTATCTGGCTCCGAGCCGACCAGGTAGCTGACCATAAAGGTTCTAAAACTTGACGAATTCAGATAAAATCCACCGAAATCCTTGCACAGACCGCTGGAGATGATGGCATCTTTCAAAGGTGAACCATCCGAGTTGAAGAGAATATTGGCGATGATCTGAAATGCTGCGCTTTCGACTCGATTTTGGACCGTCGACACGGATGTACCGACAGCCAGAAAGGTCTTGTCACGGGTCTCACCGGAATCAGTGCCGTAGGTATCTTCAAGGAAGATTGGTTTGTCAATGAGGTTGCCTTCGGTAATCTGTCTTCGCTCCTCTGGGCTTTTGAACTCATTGAGGTACTTTTCCTGAAGGAATTCCAGCTCTTTTTGGAGATCGGCATCACCATAGAGGAAAAATGTGCAGTTGGAGGGATGGTAATGGCGTTTGTGGAATGCACAAAACTGCTCATAGGAAAGATCAGGGATGTTTTTGGGGTCTCCGCCCGATTCGTGAGCATAGGTGGATCCTGGCATCAACCCTCCGAAAAGATGATGAAAAATCAGCCTGATCGGATCTGAGAACGCTCCTTTCATTTCGTTGAATACCACACCCTGATATTGTAATTTACCATCCGAAGATTCTTTATGATAATGCCATCCCTCCTGCTCGAAGGTCGACCGCAGCAAGAGAGGGTGGAAAACGACATCACAATAGACATCCATGATGTTGAAGTATTCGGTCATATTCCTGGTGGCAAAGGGGTAAAAGGTGATATCGGAGCCGGTCA
The DNA here is from genome assembly GCA_030065655.1 of Desulfocapsaceae bacterium. Taxonomy (GTDB): domain Bacteria; phylum Desulfobacterota; class Desulfobulbia; order Desulfobulbales; family Desulfocapsaceae; genus Desulfopila_A. The sequence goes on from JASJDT010000131.1 coordinate 7,433, forward strand.
TGGCGTTGAGAAAGGTGGTGAGGCCGCCTTTATTGATTTCGCCGAAAACATCCTTGATGGGATATTTTTGTGAGCCCATCAGTACTGAATGCTCAAGGATATGGGCAACACCAGTCGAGTCTGTGGGTATGGTGTTGAAGGCAACGGTGAACGTCTTATTGCTGTCGCCATTTTTGATGGCGAAGAGGGGGCAATTAAGATCCCTGTGCCTGAAGAGATAGACCTGAGCATCAATTTCATCGATATGCTGATAATTGTCTAAAGTGAAGCCGTGATATGTTTGTCCAACTGTGTAGGTCATTGACTTTTCCTGAAATTGTTTGTTGTTTTCCGGACAAGACAAGATCAAAATGTCTTGTCCGAGTCGAGCAAGAGAGTTACTGGTCCATCATTGACAAGTTGCACATCCATCATGGCTCCAAATTGGCCGAAGGCTGCTCTGATACCTGATTTCTCAACTTTTTCGATGAACCTGCGAAAAAGTGGCTCAGCAATATCAGGTGATGCTGCCGCCGAAAAACCCGGCCGCCTGCCTTTACGACAGTCAGCGTACAACGTGAATTGAGATACAATAAGCATCTCTTTGTCGAGATCAAAAAGGGAGAGGTTCATAGTACCTGAATCATCTTCAAATATGCGCAAATTGGCAATCTTGTCGACCATCCAATCAATCTCGGCATCACCATCTGCCGGATGAATACCAAGAAATACGAGTATTCCCGGTCCAATCTCACCGATAACTCGGTCGGAAACCGTAACCGAACCATGGCGAACCCGTTGTATGACTGCTCGCATTGTTGTGTTCCTCGATAATAATGGGCTATTTGCAAATATATCTTCTCGGTATCTACGTTTACCGGCCCGAACTCTTCGTTATGCTCAAAATTTTATCCGCCGGTAAGCGAACGGAGTGAGACTCCGAGATATCAAGTATATGCCCCCCAAGGGCACTTCTTTCAAGGCGCCTGTGGTAAAATTTTTCGAATGCCTTGATTTAGAACGAAAATTTTACTTTTGCAAAGGGCTTATAATAAGAAAAATCATTGGGAAAATATCGGGCAGGATACACCACCATGGCCAAAATGAAAACAGCTAAGTTGGAGCTAACCTGTTGAAATCGCATGGTCCACGTACAAATTCAGAATATTCTGGTAAAGGAGGATGCAGCAAAACGATAGCGGCTTACCACACCATTATTTTGAGCGGCAATAATTGGTGATGGAAACTCCGCACAGGAGAATGACGCCACCTACGATAACTATTCCTTTGATGGTCTCGCTGAGAATAAACCAGGAGAGTAAAATGGCAAAAAGCGGTACGAGATTTATAAAAACTCCAGAACGAGTCGCTCCTATTTGCTTAATAGCTCGGTAATACATGGAAAACCCCAGGGCTGTTCCGAACAGGCCAAGGTAGAAGAGGCAAATAAAGTCCGTACTGGTGAGAGCGACCAGATTGTGGATCAACCCCTTCTGCAACGCCAGGGGAAATAGTAGTATGGTGCCGATGAGGGAAGAATAGAAGACCGAGACAAGTGGTGATAATACGGTGAGCACTGTCCCGCCAATTAGGCTATAGGCCACCCAGCTGAGCACACAGCCAAGAAGGGCGATCTCTCCTTTGCCGAAACTGCCTGACATGATTTCACCAGGATGGCCGTTACTGATAACGAAAATTGCCCCGGTAAGGGAAAGCAGAATGCCGATGAACTGCTTGTAATTAAGTGGTTCGCGCATGAAGAAAAACGCAGCCAGAGATATGGCCAAAGGGTTGAGGGCAATGATAAGTGCCGCCCGTCCGGCGGTAATGTACTGCAGACCGGTAAAAAAGCAGACGTTATAGCTGAACACGCCGGTTAGTCCCAGGAAAATGAGAGGCAACCATTTCTGCCGGGGAGGCCAGGTCATTTTGCCTTCGTGGATAATGGTGATGAATAGCAATGCCAGGGTCGCGATCGCAAAGCGGATGAATGCCGAACTCGCTGGGGCCATGGCGCCGGCAAGAGCACGGCCGGCAATGAAGGTTCCACCCCAGAAGAGCATAGTCAGCACCAGGCTGAAATAAGTTAGCAATTGCATAATCGGAATAGTTGGTTTGATCGTTTCACCCACATGAGGCATATACCGCCGGCTGGGATATGTGTCAACGTCAAAAGATGGCGAACTTGTAAAAAACCTCTGTACTTGCAGGTGCAATACACTAATTCGATTAGCTACGAGATTTCCTTGTCGGCTTTCGCGGCTTCGTACGAAAACGACAAAAGAAGAAATTTGTATTTTTATCGGGAGGTTTCACTTTCGACTCAGAAATGGAGAAAGTTGTGTATATTGACCACTTCTGGTATCGTTAAAACATCTTCCGTAACTGTCGTAGAGTCCTGGATATCAACCTGACACACAAGAGGCACAGGGTATGTATTGGTTCCGCCATTTACAATTGCGCTGGAAGCTGCTGATAATGGTAATGCCTCTGGTCCTGGTTCCTTTACTCCTGGTTGCTGTGCTTATCAGCAATATTGCCATTGAAATGGCATATGAGGGTATAGCACGGGCAAGTCGGGATGATCTTAAGCATATGAGTGATTTTTCTCTGGATCTCATCGACGATCATTATCGCCAATATGAAGCGTATCAAAAAAAGAAAGAGGCCAACCTTCGAAAGCAGCTTGGCGAGATGGTGAATCTGGCCTATAGGCTGGTTGATACCCATCGACAACATTTTGTCAGCGAGCGTCTCCCCCTTGAGAATGTCATGCAGGCAGCCCAAAATGGTTTGAAGCAGGTAAGTTTCGGTGAAGACGGATATATAAGCGTTATGAACAGTCGAGGAAGTCTGCTTGTCCATCCACTCGCCGAAAACCAGAGAATCTACAATAAACAAGATGAAAGCGGGCAATTTTTCATCAGGGAAATGTGCCGGAGGGCCGTTAAGGCATCGCCAGGAGAAACTATGTATGCCAGCTACTCATTGGCAAATGACGGGTTAGCAGATGAAGGTGGCAGGCAAAAACTCGTTGCCTATCTCTATTTTTCCGAGTGGGATTGGATTATCACCGCAGAAACTTCCAGGAAGGAGCTAACTGGACAAGCTCCCGTTACGAGCGAGACTTTTACTAATTTAAAGAAAAGGTTAAAGGGAAAAAAAGTAGGAGAGACCGGTTTTATTTACGCAGCCGATTGTGAAGGAACCCTGGTAATTCATCCACATCTGGAAGGAAGACCCCTGCAGAGCTGGCTTGGAGAGCAGACCATGGGAAATTTTTGGGAGACGTGTCAAAACAGGAATTCGCGTTGGTTGTCCTGGCAGCAGCAGGTCCCGGGTGATTACGCCCCAAGAGCTAAAATAGCCAGGCTGGAATATTTTCACCCCTGGAACTGGGTTATTTTTGTAGAAGCTTATGAAGATGAGCTTTTTGGCACTGCTGCCTTCACCAAGCGAATTATCCTGGGCAGTGTTATTTTTCTGAGTTTTCTTGCCTCGGCCATAGCCGGTATGCTGACCTTGTATGTTGCTGGCAGATTTACCTATCCCATCTATAAAATGACCGAAGAGATCGCCAGGGCCAAGGGTACCCGTATGGTCAGGAAGATTAGCGTACCCGAGGCAGAAGAGCTCAAAAAACTGGCAATTGCCTTTAACACCATGTCAGAGTTGATCCAGCGGGAAAAAGCATTGGAGGAGAAACTGGCAAGGATGGAGAAAATGGCATCCATTGGGGTGCTTTCTTCAAGTGTCGCCCACGAGATCAATAATCCCATGGGAGTAATTTTAGGTTATGCCTGTCATTTGGAGAGTAAAATGGACAAGGATGATGCGAATTTTCACTTTGTTCAGGAAATAAAGGAAGAAAGCAGACGCTGTGTCAAAATCGTCCAAAACTTGCTCGACTACGCTAAGGCTCCTAATCTCCGCTGCAGATCCGTTGATATCAATTTCCTGCTTGAGCAAATCATCGATTTTGCAGCCGGACATGCCGATCTTGACCGAATAACAGTAGCACGAAACTTTGCAGATTCATTACCACCGGTGGAGGTCGACCACGATCAGTTTCGGCAGGTTATTATGAATCTCATCCTTAATGCGGCTGCAGCCATGCCAAATGGTGGAGAAATGCAAATTTCCACGGAATATGTGGATGGCGGTGTAAAAATAACGATCAAGGATACCGGGCAGGGTATATCTCCTGTGCATCTCAAGGAAGTGTACGAGCCGTTTTTTACTACGAAAGATAAGGGTACGGGACTTGGTCTGGCGATCAGCAAGCAGATTGTTGAAGCCCATATGGGAAGTTTGGAGATTAATAGTCATGAAGGAGTAGGCACGAAAGTGACGATAATTCTCCCCCTCAGCCCGGCAGGTTGAAATGTTTGCCAACTCACGCTACAGCTAAATCAATAAAACTGTTAGCAAAGCGAATTGTAAACCCGAGAGATATGCATACACCAGCAATGATTTAGGTAATCAGGATAATTTGAGAAAAGGGAGGCGTGGATGACCGGAGAGCATATTCTCGTTATAGATAACCAGAAAAGTCTTTGCCGGATGCTGGAGGCGGTTTTGCAGGATAACGGCTATACAGTAGCGGCCTTTACCAATCCAGTAGAAGCTCTTGAGTCATTTCATCCCGACCGTTTCAGTATGGTAATAACCGACGTCAAGATGCCAGAAATGGATGGACTGGAGGTCCTTGCAGCCATCAAAAAAGTGGATGAGGAAATTCCGGTAATTATGATTACCGGCCATGCAACTGTGGAAATGTCAATACATGCTCTGCGCAGCGGTGCCTTTGACCTGCTCACCAAACCTTTTGAGCCGGAAGAGTTGATGCAGCGGGTACGAAATGGTTTGCGTCAGACAGCGCTCATTTTGGAAAACCGGCAACTGCGCCGAGAAATTGCCGAACAGGAGAAGTTTGGTGAAGTGATCGGCAAATCACCAGCATTGCTCAACGTTCTCGATACGGCCAGAAAGATAGCCCGGCGTGATATTCCGGTCACCATCATGGGAGAATCCGGAACCGGCAAAGAGCTTGTGGCCAGGGCTATCCATGAGCATTCACTCCGGAAAGGTCGGCCTTTTGTTGCAATTAATTGTGGTGCGTTGCCCGATACGCTGCTGGAAAGCGAGCTTTTTGGTTATGTCAAAGGGGCATTCACCGGTGCAGATCAGGATAAAAAAGGGCTTCTTGAAATGGCGGATGGCGGTACGCTGTTGCTTGATGAAATTGGCAATTTGCCGATGAACGTTCAGAAAGCGCTTCTTCGCTTTCTTCAGGAGAAAGAGTTTTACCGGGTAGGTGAGACACACCCAACCAGTGTGGATGTCCGTATTCTTGCCTCAACGAATGCAGACCTGCAACAGGAGATGCAGGAAGGACACTTTAGAGAAGATCTCTTTTTTCGTTTGGCCGTTGTCCAAATCCGGATACCACCCTTGCGGGAACGGAGAACGGATATACCACTGTTGGCTGCCCACTTTTTAGAAGAGATGAATATTCGTTTTGGCACGGCTGTCAGAGGGTTTACTCCGGAAGTATGCGAGGTATTGATTAATTATGGTTGGCCGGGAAATGTTCGTGAATTGAAAAATGTTGTCGAGGCATGTTTGGCTATTGAACAGGGGAGCCTGGTAGGAATGGACGGTCTTGCCAGATTGATGGATATCTCCAGATATGACCAGGAAAAAGGATTAGATACTAAAGTACAGAAGTATAGTGAAGCTTTGGAAAGCTTCGAACACAATTATTTTACGAACCTCCTCCGTCATTGTGGTGATAATGTGGAAATCAGTGCTCGGAAGGCCGATATCAATGTGGCGACACTGTACAGAAAAATAAAAAAATACAGTCTCCGTTAGTCTATCGGGACAGATCAACCTGTCCGGGGTGTGGAAAATCTGCACTATTGCCTTCTTTTTGGTACAAATTGTATGGAAAGAAAGCAAATATAATTCCTCTTAATATCCTAAAATAACTAGCTAATAGTCCTGTTGAAAGATTGTTTATGAGGTAT